>JAIOWT010000010.1 GCA_021742025.1 Candidatus Nanopelagicales bacterium | reverse complement strand
GAGCTTCAGTCACAACTTCCTCAACTACAGCTGGTGCTGAGGCTTCGGTGTTTACTTCCGGCGCAACGGAACCACTTGTGGTTCCGGCGGCGGCACCCTTGGCTTCAAGCGCAGCGATAGTACGAGCGGCCTGTGATAGCGGAGCCTGGAATAGTGCTGCTGCCTTGGCAAGCGTTGCATTTGCAGCGCCAGCAATTCTGGACAGAAGAACTTCGCGGGACTCTAGCTTTGCCAACTTCTTGATGTCATCAGCGGTCAGGATTTTGCCATCCATGATTCCGCCCTTGATAACAAGAAGTGGATTTTCTTTGGCGAAGGTATCGATGCCCTTTGCGGCAGCGACAGCGTCACCCTTAATGAATGCGATTGCAGTTGGGCCAACGAGCAAGTCGTCGAAACCTACAACGCCAGCATCTTTTGCTGCGATTTTTGTCAGCGTGTTCTTGACTACTGCGTAGGTGGTGTCTTCTCCAAGCGAACGACGTAGTTGCTTGAGTTGACCCACAGTCAAACCGCGGTACTCGGTCAAGACAGCAGCGTTGGAGGCACGGAATTCTTCCGTGATCTCTGCTACTGCAGCGGCCTTGTCAGCGCGTGCCATGGTGCTCCTTATGTAATGGCCCATGAAAAAAGCCCCGCGTAAGCGAGGCATGAAAACAACTCAATGAGTTGAATCTCTTACTTCACCTACGCTGGCGCTCCGACTTCAGGAGCCTTAGCCCTTTTGGTTTCCCAGTAAGGACCGGCGGTCTTCGGTTTGTTCTCTTGAACTTTAGGTGCTGGGGACCCGCCAAGTCAAAACGGTCAGTCTTCGCTCGATTTCCACAAGGGAAAACTTTACACAAATTGACAAGTTAACTTGTTATAGTAAATCCATGCAAGTTAACTTGTCGGCGTGGCCAGCGAACCAAGGATTCTTCAAAGTGCTTATAAGCACGGCATCACGCAATCCGACATCTTTCATGCATATCGAAACTTCATGGAAGTTCGAACCCACGCTAAAGATGGCTTGGTCTACGTCGGTCCTGCTCAAAATGGAAACTTGCTTGAGCTGGGAATCGTCAAGATTGAACAAGAGTGGGTCATCGTTCATGCGATGCGACTACGGAAAGGGTTTGTGAGACACAATGCCTAGATCATTAAGTGAGTTGATAAAACATGGTGACTTTTATGCACAGCAATTTGAGGATTATGCAACAGGTTCTGAAGATGCGGTCGATACTGCAACTTTTAATGCGCTTTGGGCTGCGGGACAACAAAAGTCAGCTTTAGAAAATTCAATTGCTGAATTGGTCGTCAAGGCACGATCGGAAAACATGTCCTGGAAATTGATCGGACAAATTCTTGGAACCTCAGGTGAGGCCGCAAGGCAACGCTATGGATCAATTGCTAAACGTAAACCAAAGCGAACGGCATAAAAAAGACCGACATCAAAAGATGCCGGTCTTTTTTCAAGAGATTTAGTCTTCGTCTTCAACCATCAAGTTGCGGGTTTTGTTTGGATCAACTTGAATTCCAACGCCCATAGTTGTGGAAATTACTGCTTTCTTGATGTAGCGACCCTTTGAAGAGGATGGCTTCACGCGAAGTACTTCGTCCAGGGCAGCTGCATAGTTCTCGACTAGCTGTTGTTCTGTGAAGGACGCCTTACCGATGATGAAGTGCAAGTTTGAATGCTTATCAACGCGGAATTCGATCTTTCCACCCTTGATATCTTCAACTGCTTTACCAACGTTAAGAGTTACAGTTCCAGTCTTGGGATTTGGCATTAAGTTACGTGGACCCAGTACCTTACCTAGGCGACCAACCTTGCCCATCAAATCTGGGGTTGCTACGACTGCATCAAAATCAGTCCAGCCACCTTCGATTTTTGTGATTAGGTCATCGACGCCAACGAAATCGGCACCGGCAGCGCGAGCTTCGTCAGCCTTTTCACCGGCGGCAATAACCAAGACGCGTGCGGTCTTGCCAGTTCCGTGTGGCAGGTTAACGGTGCTTCGCACCATCTGATCAGCTTTACGAGGATCCACGCCAAGCAGCATTGCTACTTCAACGGTCTGGTCAAACTTAGAGCTTGTCGCTCCAGCTTTTGCCAAACGGGCTGCGGCTAGTGGGCTGTAAAGATTGTCTTTATCAATTGTTGCTGCGGACTTGTTGTACGCCTTACCGTGCTTCATGTTTTCTCCTCTTTCATTGGAGTTCGTGGTACGAGCATGAAGTGCTCTTCCACTGGGATGGATTGTTAACCGACGGTGATGCCCATTGAACGAGCAGTTCCTTCGATGATCTTCATTGCTGCATTAATGTCATTGGCATTAAGGTCAACCATTTTGGTCTGGGCGATTTCGCGCACCTGATCCTGGCTGATGTTTGCAACTTTGTTCGTGTGCGGAACGCCTGAACCTTTTTCAATGCCTGCGGCTTTGAGGATCATTCGTGCTGCTGGTGGTGTCTTTGTAACGAAGTCGAAGGAACGGTCTTCGTAAACCGTAATTTCAACTGGAATTACATTTCCACGCTGTGACTCTGTTGCAGCGTTATACGCCTTGCAGAAGTCCATGATGTTTACACCGTGCTGACCAAGCGCTGGACCAACCGGTGGAGCAGGGTTTGCTTCTCCGGCCTTGATCTGCAACTTGATAAGTCCAGTGACCTTTTTCTTTGGGGCCATGTCTATCGCGTCCTTTTTCTTTTCGTTGTTTCTTTAGTTCTTGTGAATCTGGTTGAAGCCCAGTTCCACAGGAGTTTCACGACCGAAGATCTCTACGAGACCTACGACCTTTTGTGCATCCAAGTTGATCTCGGAAATCGTTGCGTGCAATGTGGCGAACGGTCCATCAACCACAGTTACGGAATCGCCAATGTTCAAATCGATATCGATCTTGGCACCAGCAGCGCCAGTTCCCTTTTCGCCAGCTGAAGCTGCAGCTGCAGTTGCAACCGATGCGATTGCTTTCTGCTGAGTTGGGCGAAGCATGTCAAAAGCCTCATCCATTGAAAGTGGGGCTGGGTTGTGGCCCTGGCCAACGAATCCGGTTACACCCGGTGTGTGACGAACTACGCCCCACGATTCATCAGTTAGATCCATTCGAACTAAAACGTATCCTGGGAACTTGTTGCGCTTTACTTGCTTGCGAACACCGTTCTTGATCTCAGTAACTTCTTCAGTAGGAACATTTACTTCGTAGATGTAGTCCTCCATGTTTAAGGAGACTGCGCGAGTTTCAAGGTTTTGCTTTACGCGGTTTTCAAAACCTGCGTAAGAGTGAATAACAAACCAATCGCCAATTTGAGATTCCAAGCGGGCACGGAACGCAACTAATGGGTCTTCGTCAGCTGGAGCCGCTTCGGGAGCAGCAACGTCAGTGGCTGTTTCCTCAACTTCAGCTAATACTTCTGCAACTTCTTCGGTTGCTAGTTCGGCTTCGACGACAGCAGATAGATCAAAGTTTTCTTCAGTTGAAGTCGTCGGGACTTCGCCGTCTAGGTCAACATCAGTTGCGCCATCGTAGGCAACATCAGTTGCTTCGATTGCTTCTTCGTTAGAAGTTGGCATGTCAACGGCAACCGATGACGAAGCGTCATCTGCAACTGGAGCTACTGCCTCTAAGAACGGTGATTCAGACACGATTAATTCCTTACCTAACGACTAACCGAAAACTAGTAAAACAAGTTTGACGAATGCGAAATCAAGAGCGGCGATAATCAGGCCCATGATTGTTACGAAGACCACCACGACGGCGGTGTAAGTAACAAGCTGTTCTTTGGTTGGCCAAACTACTTTTTTCAGCTCGAACATCACTTGGCGCAAGAAAAGTGACATGCGACCAAACAAACCAAGACGTTCAGTAGTGTTAACGCTCACTGCCTTACCTTTCTTCGCCGGAACTTTATTAACTTTCGAAATCTTCTTTATTGCCTCTTGCTGCAGGGCCGGAGGGACTTGAACCCCCAACCACCGGTTTTGGAGACCGGTGCTCTACCAATTGAGCCACGACCCTCTGGCACAATTTCGATCCACACTCGCCTACCTGTTTCTAGGCACGCTTACGCAGACTAAGAATTGTGTCGGAGAGTCAAGTCTAGACCCATTTTTGGAGGAGTAAAAACCACAGATTTCCTCCCCCGGTAATGCCATATCGCCTTTGGTAGGCAATACTTAATCGCGTGAACAAACCTAGAGTTTCCGCCCGAATTGGGGCCATTGCAGAGTCCGCGACCTTAGCTGTTGACGCTAAAGCTAAGGCATTAAAGGCAGCTGGCCGGCCAGTAATTGGCTTTGGCGCCGGTGAACCTGACTTCCCAACTCCCGATTACATCGTCGAAGCCGCCGTTGCAGCTTGTCGCGATCCCAAATGGCATCGCTATACCCCAGCTGGCGGTTTGCCTGAACTAAAGACAGCGATCGCGGCAAAGACTTTGCGCGACTCTGGTTTGGTTGTTGACCCAAGTCAAGTGTTGATCACCAACGGTGGCAAGCAAGCTTTGTACAACGCATTTGCAGCATTACTTGATCCAGGCGACGAAGTACTACTTCCAGCACCATATTGGACGACATATCCAGAATCGATTCGATTAGCTGGTGGTGTCCCAGTAGAAATCATGACTGATGAATCAACTGGTTACCGCACTTCAATTGCTCAGCTTGAAAAAGCAATCACACCAAAAACCAAGGCTTTAGTTTTTGTTTCACCAAGTAATCCAACTGGCGCGGTTTACTCCCCTGCTGAAGTTGAAGCGATTGGTCAATGGGCCGTTGAAAAAGGTATCTGGGTTGTCACTGATGAAATCTATGAACACTTGGTTTACGGTGACGCAGAATTTTCATCAATGCCTGTCTTGGTTCCTGAATTAGCAGACAAGTGCATAGTTGTAAACGGCGTTGCAAAAACTTACGCAATGACCGGCTGGCGTGTGGGCTGGATGATCGGACCTAACGACATCGTTAAGGCTGCAACAAACTTGCAATCACACGCCACATCAAACGTGGCGAACGTTTCCCAGATTGCTGCATTAGCTGCAGTCTCCGGTGATCTTTCTGCAGTAGATGAAATGAAAATTGCATTTGATCGACGTAGAAAACTGATTACCAAGATGCTAAACGAAATTGAAGGCGTTAATTGCCCAGAGCCCGAAGGTGCGTTCTACGTTTACCCATCTGTCAAGAACATTTTGGGTCGAGAGATTCGTGGCAAGGTTCCAACAACTTCGGCTGAACTTTCAGCATTGATTCTGGATGAAGTCGAAGTTGCAGTTGTACCGGGCGAAGCTTTTGGAACACCTGGATACATTCGACTTTCATATGCACTCGGCGATGACGATTTAATCGAAGGCATTTCAAGAGTTCAGGACTTGCTTAAGTAGTACTGCACTACGCCGCACGTTTTAACGAAATCCGTTTCGACTTTTGATTGCGATTGTTTGTTTTGCTTTGAAGTTCGAGATTTTGATAGATAATTTTTGAAATCGATTCGAACTCTTTTGTAATTGAGTTTTTTGAATCTAGGCTGCCGATAAAGGTACTCTGCTGAACCGCTTTACGCATTGCGTCGAAGTCATAAGTCGTGTGAAATATTGATTCGATTCCAGTGTGACGGCTGACTGCAGCCCTGACATCTTTGCTTTGTGAATCACTTGTCACACCCCAAAGCAAAACATGTACATCTGAATGTGCAAACAATTCATGAAACTCTAAGTAGCCCCGAACAAGTCTGGCGATTCCAACCTGATCTGCCCTGGCACAAATCAGGGTTACGGATGCAGATTCCAGCGCAGTTAATGATGCAGCATGGCGACGAGGTAACGAAGTTTCATGCATAAGACTGTGGTCAACTTCTAACACAGCACCAACATCGGTAATAACTGCGTCAAAAGTCTCTCTAGATTTTCGCCATAAATCTCTGAGTGTGGACACCCGCAAATCTGTCCAGCGAGATATTCTCGGCAATCCAGCCACTAGCGACAAATTATCCGACGCCAAAGGAAGTAAATCGAAGTGAGTTTGGATTTCTGTTTTCTTTCGCTCTATTGATCGACAAAGTTCAAGTAGCCCATTTTGACTTGGTTCAAATCCGAGCTCTTGATCAAGTGAGGGTCCATAAGTATCCGCATCAACCATGCAGGTGCGGGCACCCAATTTCGAAAGCTGCCAGCCAATTTCTTTTACTGCCGTAGTTCTGCCACACGCACCACCGAATCCGGCTACCGCGATAAGTAACCCCTTTGGTTCTGCCGGTGGTTCAATGGATTGCTTTTCACCCCGAACTAATTCTGATACTTGCTTAATGCATGACAGCGGGTTCTTTGTATCAAGTTCTATGCACTGACTAGCCCCAAGTTCGTGCCAGTAAGCGATGTCGGAAGTTATCGCAATTAACTGAATGTTCTTTTCAGAAAGCTCAGCAATTAGATCCCCATTTATCCGAAGCGTGGCATCAGAAACTATGACTGCCTGACAATCACTGACTTGAACGGCAGCGCGAATATCGACGCCATCAACACATCGTCGATGAACTTGCATGCCAAACATTGGGTGGCCTAAACCACTAACAAATTGAGCTTCCCAATCTACTAATCCAAGAGCCACGATTAAGTTCTTCATAGTTCATTGCCAGTAACTGGGATTGCAACTAAATCAATTACGCCATCCCGCATAGCTTGCACTAAAACCTGCACTTGGTCTTGCGAGATCAAAACGGTTACCGAGGTGTCCATCCCCGCATCAATGAATTCTGGTGCAGCCGCAATTACGGCACTTGGAATAATCAAGCTTGCTGGACCAGGAAGTGCCACCCCATCAACACTTGGAGTCATCCAGATGTCTACCTTTTCGCCTGGGTTTACTTGCGGCAAATGACCTGCACGGATTGGCACGCTTACGTTGCGAGCATCGGCGGCAAATCCGGTTGAGATCGAATGCGCGCTGATCAAGTCGCCGGCAAACAAATCTCTACTTGCAACCTTTCCGATAACTTCGCTTGGGACTGAAATCAAATTTTCAATTGAGGGCACTGAGACCTGAACTGAGCTGACATCGGTATCCCGAATTAGTGCCCCTTGGGCAATGTTTGCGTTGATAACCACTGCAGGAACTCGAGCTGAGGCTCCACTCACGACTAGCTGACCGACAATCATCGCGGCAATCATAAATAGAATGCCGAGCCAAAGTCTTGGATCCTGAGTCTTGCGGTTTGCTTTTGCAACTGGCTTGCTTTGCGCACTGTGGGGCACGCGAATTGGAATTGCCATTAAGTTCCCCCAAACTTTTTCTTATGGTGACATAGATTTAATCGCTGTTCACATTCACTCTTCACGTTTGTGGAAAACTTTCTGACTGATCCTTTGCAACACGTCATGATTTAGAAATGATTGCAAGATTCTTGACACTCAGTGATGTGGCCGAACTTTTGAACATCGCGCCGGCGCAGGTGTACACCCTCGTACGCACCGGTGACTTGCCAGCCATAAAGATTGGAGCTCGCGGGCAATGGCGGGTTGAAGACAAAGTTCTAGAGGCCTACATAACACGGCTTTATTCCGCAACGGCAGAATTTGTAGCTCAGAACCCTCGCTAATCAGGTTAGTCAGACTTAATCGTCCGACTCGAAACGATTGATCTTTTTGGAATTGTAAATGTTTTGGAATTTGTTTCGATTTCCAAAGAGTCAAATCCCGTTCCTTTGCAAAAACCTTCGATGACTTGGTCTCCAACCAAATACCAGGTACTAATACTTCTATGTTCCACTAGATCGTGAAACCAAACATTGTCTAGCCAGTTAACGACATCTGGCTGCGAATTATTCCGAGATAGCTCACTTAACCCAGAGGCGGCGGACACAAACTCAAAGTTGATTAGGAAATGAGTGGTTGAGTTTTCCAATATCAAAAAGGGAACAGCCAAATGTTTAACCTCACCTACAACCAACGGGAGATCAGCATGAGCGAGTCGCAACTCGACTGTGCCAGTGGTGTTCCTGAGTCGGTCCAGCCACGAAATGTGAGCCTGCTCAAATCGAACGGTTTCTAATACTTCATAAGCGAGATCTAGTCGCTCTTCAGAAGCCACTTCTTCGGCAGCCTGCAACAAGACTCGGTTTAGTTCGGAGAATAAGGAAGATTCAAATTCGGCTGATTCCATAACGACATTTCACCTGATCCAGGCTCAGGCGATTGGGTAGTTCCAGTGGCTGTGGATAACTCAATTGAGATATCCACAGATTCATCCGAATTCAGTTACAAGCATTGACAGTTACCAATGGAGAAATTAGAAAGTTTGTACTGGTGTTTTTGGGGAATAAAAACACAAAGCAGCACTTGCAGGCACATACAAGGTTTGCAAATGCTGAAATTGCTAAACGTTTCGGGGGGAAACAATGAATGCAATTATTTATGCGCTGCCCGTTCCAGGTGCACGTCAATACAAGCCAGGCAACATCATTAACTTGCCAGTGCGAACAAAGCATGGACTGCAAGAAACATTGCCTTTTGAGTGGCCTACCGATGGCGCGAATGCAATTAAGTACGTGCCGCCGCGAATGGCTGAGAATCGACCGGACAGCTTTGACCCACAAGCCACAGCCAGAATCGATTTACCTTCCGCCAGGCAATGGTCGATGCGGCTAGTTCATGCACTAGTTGAAGTTGTCAATGGCTCCAGACCAGCCGCACAACTCAATAGGTGGATCACGCCTGAAGTTATGAGTCAGCTTCAGCATCAAGTTGCTCGAAACAAGATGCCAAAACTTGGAGTGCGAAGTATTCACGTGCATGAAACGGATGATGGTGTTGCCGAGGTCAGTTCAGTGTTTGGAACACCAAACCGATCTTTTGCATTGGCATTGCGTCTTGAAGGGTTGGACGGAAGATGGCGGGCAACGAGTTTGATGTGGGCACTGCCGGAATAGTTTCGGCAAGGTAAGTGCTGCCGGAGTGGCTAGCTCGCTGCTCCGTGACACTTCTTGTACTTGTTGCCCGAGCCACATGGGCAAGGTTCATTGCGACCAACGTTTGCATACGCATCGTTTGAAACTGACGAGGTCTTAACCTCACCAGTTTCACTTGGGCCTGAGTACTGAAGTGCTGTTGGAGATTGCGGGGTCACTAATCCTTTGGTTTCCAGTTCAACTTCATCTTCTTGGCCATCTTCATGGACGTGAGGTGTAACTGTAACTTCGGCATTAAACATATAGCCGACAGATTCTTCCTTGATAGCTTCCATCATTGCCACAAATAAGTCGAAGCCTTCGCGTTGATACTCAACAAGAGGATCTCGCTGCGCCATTGCGCGCAATCCAATACCTTCTTGCAAGTAATCCATCTCATACAAGTGCTCGCGCCATTTGCGATCAAGTACTGACAAAATCACTCGACGCTCAAGTTCTCGCATTACTGGTGGTTGTAAATCCGCCTCGCGAGCCAAATACGCGCGATTAATGTCTTCTTGCAATGTCGCAGTCATAAATTCTGAAGACAAATCGGCTGGATCTCCACCTGCGGCCTTGACCATGTCGTTGATCGAAATCTCGATTGGGTAAAGCGCAGATAACGCCGTCCACAGCGCCTGCAGGTCCCAATCTTCTGGGAAACCCTCTGCAGTTTCAGCTGCAACATACGCGGCAATGGTGTCGTTCATGAAAGTCTTGATTTGATCTTGAATATCTTCGCCATCAAGCACGCGAGAACGCTCACCATATACAACTTGACGTTGACGGTTCATTACTTCGTCGTACTTTAAAACGTTCTTTCGAATCTCAAAGTTCTGGGCTTCAACTTGAGTTTGTGCGGAACGAATTGAGTTGGTAACCATCTTGGCTTCAATTGGCACATCATCTGGGACATTAAAGCGCTGCAAGAAAGAGTTCACCATGTCGCCCTTGAATAAGCGCATCAAATCATCTTCAAGCGATAAGTAGAAACGGGTCTCGCCCGGATCTCCTTGACGTCCCGAACGTCCACGCAACTGATTGTCAATGCGCCGAGATTCGTGACGTTCAGTTCCTAGAACATAAAGTCCACCGACGGCGACTACCTCATCGTGTTCAGATGCAACCGCTGCTTTTGCTGCTTCTAGAGCCGGGGCCCAAGCAGTTTCATATTCAGTCGGATTTTCTACGGGATCTAGCCCACGTCGTTCAAGTTCTTGAGTCGCGCGAAATTCTGGATTTCCACCCAACATAATGTCGGTACCGCGACCAGCCATATTTGTTGCAACCGTAACTGCGCCCTTGCGGCCAGCTTCGGCAACGATGCTAGCTTCGCGATCGTGTTGCTTAGCATTCAATACTTCATGAGGAATTCCAGAGCGTGTCAAATACTTTGAAACTAGTTCGCTCTTTTCCACGCTGGTTGTTCCAACCAGAATTGGTTGGCCAATCTGGTGCTTTGCTTCAATGTCAGCGAGTACAGCTTTCAACTTTGCGTCTTCGGTGCGGTAAACCAAATCGGATTGATCGATACGTTGCACAGGACGATTGGCAGGGATTGGGACTACACCTAGTTTGTAAATCTGTTGAAATTCTGAAGCTTCGGTCATAGCAGTACCAGTCATGCCCGAGAGTTTGTCGTACATGCGGAAGTAGTTCTGGATTGTGATGGTGGCTAGCGTCTGATTCTCATTTTGAATCACTACGCCTTCTTTAGCTTCAATCGCTTGATGCATTCCATCGTTGTAACGACGCCCTGCCAAAATACGACCTGTGTGTTCATCAACGATCAAAACTTCGCCGTCCATGACGACGTAATCTTTATCTTTCTTAAACAGCGCTAGTGCTTTGATCGCATTGTTTAAATATCCGACTAGCTGGGTGTTTTCTGATTCGTAGAGATTTTCAATACCTAACCAGTTCTCAACTTTCTCAACACCCGGCTCCAGAATTCCGATCGTGCGCTTCTTTTCGTTTATCTCGTAATCAGTCTCTGCGCTTAAGCGTGGTACTAAGCGAGCAAATTCTGCGTACCATTTAGTTGCGACATCAGCTGGTCCACTAATCAAAAGTGGGGTGCGAGCTTCGTCAATCAAGATCGAGTCAACTTCATCGACGATTGCAAAGTTATAGTCTCGCTGAACCCGATCGGCTGGGTTCAGTGTCATGTTGTCGCGAAGGTAATCGAATCCAAATTCATTATTCGTGCCATATGTAATGTCAGCGTTGTAGGCGCCTCGGCGCTGTTCCGGATTCATGTCCGAAAGAATTGTGCCGACTTCTAAACCAAGGAAGCGGTGAACGCGACCCATCCACTGTCCATCTCGAGCAGCCAAGTAATCGTTAACTGTTACAACGTGAACGCCGCGACCTGAAAGTGCATTTAAATATGCGGGCAAAGTTGAAACAAGTGTCTTACCTTCACCGGTTCGCATTTCTGCGATGTTTCCTAAGTGAAGCGCTGCCCCACCCATTAGTTGGACGTCGTAATGACGTTGACCCAAAGTTCTCTTACTGGCTTCCCGAACGGCAGCGAATGCTTCTGGTAACAACTCATCAAGAGTTTCACCGTTTGAAATGCGAAGTTTGAAATCTGCAGTTAGTCCACGTAACTCATCGTCAGACATAGCGACATAATGCTCTTCCAGAGCATTGACCTGAGCAGCAAGTGACTCAAGGGTTCGCAGAATTTTTCCTTCGCCAGCACGAAGAATTTTGTCCAGAACGCTCACAGGTAAGTCCTTGCTATAAATCAAAGTTGCGCGAATGCGATGATCTAATCGTAAGTCACGACCCTTGCCCACTCGAAATCAAGATAAATCTAGGTGAATTTTCCGTCTATATGTACGTTTCTTGGATTTCGCATCCCGCTTTAGGGACTTTTATTGTGTTAGTTTCGTAATGAAGCTTCCCCCATCGAACGCGAGAAAATGAACAGATCTACCAGATCCATACTTATCGCCGCCTTGGCCACCGTTGTCATAGGTGGCTCAGTCGGCGCCGCCCGCGGTGCTGACGCAGTTCAAGTTCCAGCTGGATTCACCATTGTCGGATCGGGCTTTGGCCATGGTGCTGGCATGAGTCAATACGGCGCGCAAGGTATGGGGCTTGACGGATACACCGCCTCGCAAATTCTTACCCACTATTACTCCGGAACCACTGTTGATCCAGTCGTATTACCGGCTCCAAATATTCGAGTTGGAATTTTGCAAGATCGGCCATTTGTATCAGTACGCGGCGAACTTGTTCCGGGCGCAATAGCTGGTGGCGGTTTCAATGTCGTAATCGATGCTGGAGCTCCGATTCCAATTGCCCCAGGTGTGCCTGCGGTATTCGCGACGGTAAACGGCATGACGGAAGTAAGTTCAAGCGGTGTCGTTTTGGGCGCTGGTGCAAAAGTAACTCTAGATTGGGTCAACGCTGACACCGTCCTTCACATTAAATCGGGAGTTGATGCGACTGCCGCAGTTTCTGCACTTGGAACTGCAAGCTGCGCACCAAATGCCTGCTCAAGTCGATATCGCTACGGAACTCTTGAAATTGCCTCAGGAACGTATGACGATTCGATAATGGACCTCGTCGTAGTAAATACATTGCGACTTTCTGATGAGTATCTCTACGGACTTGGTGAAGTGCCTTCATCTTGGACTGAAGCGGCTATGCAGGCACAGGCCATTGCTGGAAGATCATATGCATTGAAGAAAACTGCAAATCGCAACGGTTGTGGATGTCAGATATATGCGACAACACTTGATCAAGCATTCGTTGGGTACAGCAAAGAAATTGCAACGAGTGGGGACCGGTGGGTTGCGGCAGTCAATGCAACTATTGTCGATCCAAATACTGCTTACGTTGTGCAATACAACGGTTCAATAATTTCTACGTATTACTCCTCGTCCACCGGGGGTAAGTCCCAACCAACTGCAGAAGTTTGGGGTTCCGCCCTTCCATATCTGGTGAGTGTTGATGACCGTTGGTCACAAGATCCACGCGTTAACAACAGTAATTCCGCGTGGACTGACACGATTGATCAAGCAACTCTAGTTTCTAAACTTCGCGCGCAGGGTGTCGACATCGCAGATGTTTGGTCGATGACCGTCGGTGGTAACTATCCAAGTGGTGGCATCAGCAAGCTAAATCTTTCAGACTCTGCTGGAAACATAACTACTCTTACGATTGGTCCAAGCCAAAAAGTCACACCCGATGAATTACGTGGCGTTCTAGGAACTAAATCAACTTACATTTCTGCAATTACTCCAGGCATCACAACAATTGCTGGTTCAACAAGTGCAACTGTAAGGAAACTAACTTCCGTCACAAAAGTTAACTGGCCAGCAACTGTCATAAAACCAACTGAATACAAATTCACTGGAAAAGTTTCCCCTGCTCAACTTGGTGCGACCATCAAATTGCAGCAGCGAGTCGGTGGGAAATGGAAGTCGGTTGCTACGGCAACTACGAACGAAAAAGGTTCGTGGGCTGCTGTATGGACTGGACTCTCACCTGGAGATCATCAAGTTCGAATAACTGCGACAAACTCAAAGGGCACAATCAAGACGACCACTAAACGAATCACCATGGCGGGCTCGATCGTTACCAGTGCACCTAAGGCAGTGAAGCGGAATTCTAAGTTCACGATCTCTGGCAGCATCAGCCCAGGATATGCCGGGGTCACTGTGATCGTAGAACGAAAAGTTGGAAACGGATCATGGAAACGGATTGCCAAAGTCAAGACGGATGAGTCGGGAAAATGGGCAGTTAATCGCGCAGCTGACTCAAGTAAAATGAGCGTTTACTATCGGGCTAAGACCAGTGACTCACGACTTGGTGTACTGACATCAAAGCCGAAAAACACGAAAGTTAAGTAGCCAAGTACACTTAAACGCAACATCATCTTTAGCTACTTAAGGCGTTCTTGTGTTTGAAAACATTGGCCAATTTGTGGTCCGGCACCGCAAAGGTGTTTTCGTCGGTTACTTAATCTCGGTACTTATCGCAGGCGTAATTGGTGCGGGTGTATTCGGCTCGTTAAAGAGTCAGGGATATGACGATCTTGGCAGCGATTCAGCAGAAGTTGAACGGCTTCTAAAATCAGACTTTGATACCCGCGATGCTTCTGCAATTTTGGTAATTGACACCTTCGCGAGCATAGATGATCAACAATCTGTTGCCGCGGCAAATGAATTGCTAGCTCAAGTTGCAGATGAAGAAAACATTGAATCCATCGTTTCGTATTGGAATACCAATCAAAAAACCTTGAAAAGTTTTGATGGTAATGCTGGGCTAGCTCTTGTTTACTTTGCGAAAGACCTGGATTCGGAGCAGGCGGCTTCTACTGCGAAGAATATTCAAGATACCTATGACAAAGAATCTGCCGGAACCCGCGCCTACGTTGGTGGTATCGAAGTTCTCTACGAAGCGATAAACGGCCAAATCGAAAATGATTTGAAAATAGCCGAAGCCATTGCGATTCCCTTAAATGTTTTAATGTTGCTTTTTGTTTTTGGCGCAGCCGTTGCAGCTGGATTGCCAATGGTTGTTGCACTTGGCTCAATTGCCGGCAGTTTCTTCGTGCTCTATTTAGTTACTCAGTTCACTGACGTTTCAGTCTTTGCCTTAAACCTAATCACTGGGTTAGGGCTTGGGCTTGGCATTGACTATGCGCTGTTGATCGTAAATCGATTCCGAGAAGAATTAGCGCGAACTAATGATGTTGATGCATCTGTAGTAACTACAGTTTCGACGGCAGGTCGCACGGTGTTTTACTCCGGCATCACGGTTGCCCTGGTACTGGCCTCAATGCTGCTATTCCCACAGTATTTCTTAAAGTCATTTGCATACGCTGGTGTGAGTGTTGTTTTATTCGCAGTTTTAGCCTCTTTAATCGCATTGCCTGCAACACTTGCATTACTTGGCCACAAAGTCGATAAGTGGAAAATCCGACGTGGCGATTTGAAGCCAAAGGAATCCGGAGCCTGGTCCACATTAGCCACCGCTGTAATGAAGCGGCCAATCTTGATAATCGTTGGCACCGTAGCTTTGCTAGTTGCCCTAGCTTCACCTGCACTAGATGCAAAGTTCAGTCAGGTTGATGATCGAGTTCTGCCCGCAAGTAATCCAGCGGCAATTGCATCGGATCAAATTCGTGAAAGATTTGAGAGTCAAATACCTGTTGAAGTTTTGGTACCGATTTCTGCTTCAACTGCCGAAGTTAACGATTATGCAAAAGCCTTAGTTGCGGATCCAAATGTAATCAGTGCATTAACAAGTGACTCGTTCTTCGAAGAAGACACCGCAGTTCCAGTTGCTCCAGAGCAAGCGGTCACGCCGTCTCAAGCTCACCATCGAATTACGCTCTATACCAACGTTGAATCCAGAAACATGGACGCCCAAAATCTAGTTACCCGACTCCGGGCGATTGAACCACCAGCTGAAGGAACTTTAGTTGGTGGCCAGGCCGCAATCTTTACTGATTCCCAAAATGGCATTTCAGAAAACTTGCCCGCTGTACTTGGTTGGCTCATCATTGCCACTTTGATCATTTTGTTCTTGTTTACCGGCAGCGCAGTACTTCCAATCAAAGCTGTGATCTTGAATATGCTGAGCCTTGGTGCGACTCTTGGAGTTTTGGTTTGGGTTTTCCAAGACGGCAATGCAATGTGGTTAGTTGGTGACTTTACCGTCACTGGCGCTCTCGATACTTCGACTTTGGTGCTGGTTGCAATTGTGGCCTTTGGCCTTTCCATGGACTATGAACTGTTTTTGTTATCCCGAATCAAAGAAGAGCATGAAAATGGAGCGGACACAATTACATCGGTAAGTTTAGGTTTGCAGAAATCAGGACGAATCATCACTGCTGCTGCTGTTCTAATTGCGATTGTGTTTGCGTGTTTCATGACGAGTGGAGTCACTAGCATCAAGATGTTGGGTCTTGGAATTGCCTTTGCAATCCTGCTTGATGCAACGATTGTTCGTGGATTACTCGTTCCTGCGCTGATGCGAGTTGCTGGTGACTGGAATTGGTGGGCACCAAAGTCGCTTCAAAAACTGCATTCTAGATTTGGTATCTCTGATTAGTACAGGCGTAAGTCATTTTTCGAAAACTTATCTGCCACAATGAACTATGAGTAGTTCCCAGCCCAATAATTCGCAAATCAATTTGGCTAAATTTGCCTGGATGTCGATCATCGTAAGCGTTGTGGTGTTCGGAATGAAGATGGCTGCCTGGTGGGCAACGGGTTCGGTTGGTCTACTCTCGGATGCTCTTGAATCAACCGTGAACATTGTTGCGGCAGTAGTCGCACTATTGGCTCTTCGCACTGCGATGAAACCAGCCGATGAAATGCATCACTTTGGTCGTGGCAAGGCAGAATACTTTTCTGCATCAATTGAAGGCTTCATGATCCTTCTAGCTGCGCTAATCATTGTTTACACAGCAATCGAAAGAATCATTACACCCCGCGACCTTGAACAAATTGGCTGGGGATTAACAATCTCAACAGTTGCGGCAGTGATTAACGGCGGGACAGCATTGATTCTGTTACGCGCTGGCAAACTACATAGATCACCAGTTTTGGTGGCAGATGGCAAGCACTTAATGACTGACGTTTGGACTTCGGTTGGAGTCATCGTTGGTGTTGGACTCGTCGTTGTGACTGGGTGGAATCGACTCGACGGAATTGTTGCGTTAGCTGTTGGACTAAACATTATTGTTACTGGCATCAACTTGCTTCGTACCAGCACAGCTGGCTTGATGGATAAAGCCCTATCAGATGAAGATCACTTAAAGATTGTCAAGGTCTTAACTAAGTATGAAAGTGATGAAGTTAAGTTCCACGAACTACAAACCCGGGAAGCTGGGCGTCAACGCTTTGTTTCTATGCATGTGTTAGTTCCTGGTGCATGGACGATTCAAAAGGGCCATGATTTATCTGAGGATCTAGAAGCAGAAATCATTGCGGAACTACCCAACACAATTGTTACAACTCACGTTGAACCGCTCGAAGATGAGCGTTCTTGGGCAGATCAAACTGAAGGCCAATATCGCTGGCGCTAGCCCGAACTAGATCGCAGAAACTTCCTTAGCAACCTGGCGCTCAGTTAAGAATGACATTAACGGAATTGTGCCAGCTAACATGATCAGAATGGTTTTTCCAAACGACCACTTTAACTTTGTAGACAGCATGAAAGTTGCAACAACATAAACGGGGAATAAATACCCATGTGCGGTCCACGCGGCTGCATAAAACTCTGGTTCTGGATTCTCTAGCACTCGAACGGAAATCAAGAATGCCGTCAAAACCAAAAGTACCGAGCCAACTACTACCGCCATGATGCGATAGAACAACCATTGTTTTGCAAAATCTTCACGATTCATTGTCATGTCCTAAGTCTGCATTACTTTTAGCAATTTGTGCGAATTCAAGCTCGTCACGCGCCACTCTTATCCACATCATCGTTACTATCCCAGCAAAGAAAACCCAATTAAATGTGTAGGCAACATTTCGCCAGTTCAATCCTTTGACGATTGGTTCCGTAAAGATTGGGCTGACCGGCAAAAGTGATTCGGATGTTGAAGTGGCAACCAGGTAGCCATCATGAGCAATAGTTCGGGAATTTTCAACAATCAAATTTGTTGTCAGAGGCTTTATGCCATTGACCAACTTCAGGCCAGGCAGATCTTCGCTCGGCTGCATAACTCCAGTAACCGTCGCCTCGCCCGACGCTAAGGCAATTTGATCTGGGTTTTCAGTAAATCCCCGTACGACTCCCAAGCTAGATTCATCTGCAAGTTCCATGATGTCAACAACCCAAAAGCCAACTGGAGGGACAAACTCAACTATGACTTCCATTTCTGGATCGGGATTGACCATTGACTTACCATCAACGATTCGCTCTGGCATCAAAATTCTTTCGGTTGGCTGCCAAGTTCCCGTTACCGAAGTTGGAATTCCAACTGAAGAAGCTGGAAGGTAATCCCGTAACGGACTCAGCTCTTCAAATGAAAGCGTCGTTGCGCTTTGGGGTGGAACATAGGCCTGCGCTCTATCCCACTGCCAATAAGCCAAAACTAAACAGGCGATGACCGAGAGAGCTCCGAGGACATGTATCACCAATAGGCGAAGAGTTAAGTACCGATTCATAGGGGCTTACTGTTCGGAATCGTCCTGCTCGAAATTCACTCGCTTTATATGTCGATTAAAACTAAATAACAAAATAACAACCGCAATTGTTAAAAACAAGAAAACTAATCCTCCGATTGGACCAGGATTAACTTTCGAGGCATCAAATTCTGTTGATGAGGGAAACGGCTCTGGCGAATTCCCAGCTACTGAAGTAATGAATCTAAACATTTACGCTCCCCTAAGTCCTTCAAACAAGTCTGTCTCTTCCACAATTTCACCAATTCGTGAAATAGCAAGTTCATAGTCTTCAGTGGGCCAGATTTCGGCAAGTTTGTCACTGGGAATTGCAAACCAACTACCACTTGGATCAATTTGAGTTTCATGAGCCTTCAAAGCTGCTTCCCGAATTGGGAACCAGTTGGCGCAGTCAATGCGAGCAGTAACGCGGTTAGTTACTAAATCTTCGTCTTCCCATTCATCAAGCCATTCCTGGTAGGGGGAATCAATACCTAAATCTTGGCATGCATCGTGCATTGCCTGCACGCGAGACTTTGAAAATCCATGGTGGTAATAAAGTTTTGCAGCAACCCATGGTTCTTGATTGGTTTCAAAATTCGGATCTGCAGCTTTTTCCCAGGCGTACATCGACACTTCATGAGTTCTAATGTGATCTGGATGCGGATAGCCGCCATTTTCGTCATAAGTAGTAATCACGTGCGGCTTGAACTCACGAACAATCTCGACAAGCGGTGCGCTGACAGTTTCTAGTGGCAGGTCAGCAAAGCAACCTTTAGGTAGCGGAGGTTTCGGATCACCATCGGGCCAACCAGAATCTTCAAATCCAAGCCAGCGATGTGAGACACCAAGAATTTCAGCTGCGCGTTGCATCTCTAATTTGCGGACATCAGAGATGGAACGCTCGCCAAGTTCAAACCCTGGATTCAAAATGTCGCCGCGTTCCCCACCCGTGCAACTTACAACCATGATTTGCACACCTTCGCTCACGTACTTCGCAGTTGAAGCCGATCCTTTGCTGGATTCATCATCAGGGTGGGCATGTACCGCGAGCAATCGAAGTGGCTCGCCATTTGTGGGCAAATACATTTCCACACCAGATTCAGTGAGCTTTGTTTGCGCCATTCCTCTATTCTCCACCATCTAGTTAAAGGACGTATTCTGGAGGGAGTATGCCAAACAATGAAAATCTTCCAGAGCACATCCGACTTCGGTACGGTGTGCGGCGCAGACGCGTGTTCCCAGTGCTAATTGGGATATTGATTGCCGGTGTTGTCTCTGGCAGTTTGGCTTATGCGACGTTTCGCCAGCAAAACCCTAGTGTCAGCGCCCAACTACTTACCTTCGAGGTAGTTTCACCAACTCAAGTAAGTGTGACTTGGGAACTAGCCCGCGGTCCAGAATTGCCAACGTATTGCGTAGTTCGCGCCCAAGATATTTCCCGAACCGATGTCGGATACGCAATAGTTACGGTCGCCGGTGGCAGTGATTA
Source organism: Candidatus Nanopelagicales bacterium (assembly GCA_021742025.1). Next base: position 2,781 of record JAIOWT010000010.1, on the reverse strand, counting down.
CGAGCAAATCACCTACCCATTAACAACCAATGGCCAGGCAGTATTAGCAGAAGTTTTGGGCTGCTCAAACTCCCAAAACATGCGGGTTCCCCCAGCAAATTTCCCACCAGGAGTGAAGATTCCAGAGCAGATAGCACCAGGAGTCGCACCAACTAGCTAAATACGCGTAATCTCTATCGAATGAACGAAGTTTGGTTGACGCAAGAGGCATACGATCGGCTCAAGGCTGAGCTTGAGCATCGCAGTGGCGAATTTCGCGAAGAGATCAAAGCCCGTATCACTGCGGCTCGTGAAGAAGGCGACCTAAAGGAAAACGGCGGCTATCACGCTGCTCGTGAAGAGCAGGGCAAAAATGAAGGTCGAGTTCGCCAGCTAACAAAAATGCTTGAAGCCGCCCAAATCGGAACTCCTGAAATTGAAGAAGGCGTCGTTTCCCAAGGGATGGTGGTAACCGTTAACTTCCCAGACTTGGATGACACCGAAACTTTTCTACTTGGATCTCGTGAAGAAGCAGCCCATACCTCTATCGATGTTTATTCGCCCACTAGTCCGATGGGCGCGGCTGTTCTTAATCAAGAAGTTGGCGCTGAGATTTCTTACGAAACTCCGTCAGGAAAAACGCTTCGTATTGTTATCGTCGCGGCAGAACTTTACGTTCCTTAGTTCTACTTGTTGCGAGTTTTAAAGGCGCGCACTGCAAGTGGCGCGAAAATCGCTAACAGCAAAAACGAGTAAGCAAACGAAAGTTCTACTGGGTATCGCTCTGGAAAAGAATCTCCCAATAGCGGAGTTGGGTTTCCAAATAACTGGCGCGCAGCTAGTGCTAAACATGACACTGGATTCCACAAAACGAATGGCTGTAGCCAACCCGGCATCGTGGCAACTGGCGTAAAGATGTTTGACGCAAATGTGAATGGGAAAATCCACGCCAAGCCTGCGGTGCCAGCAACTTCAGAGTTAGGCATGTGAAGCCCGATCCAGGCCCCAACCCAAGTGATTGCATAAGCAAAAGTTGCAAACATAAAGTAAGCCAACGCTGCATCCGAGAACCCGTTGTGAATTCTCCAGCCAACCGCTAATCCAGTGATCGAAAGAATCATGATCACCAAAATGTTTTGCAGTAATGAGGCCAAAGTGTGACCAGTTAAGACCGCACCTGGTCGCATTGGAAGGGAGCGGAATCGGTCCATGATTCCTTTGCTGGCGTCTTCGGTAATGCCAACTGTGATTCCAGCGACCGCGAACATAACAGTCTGAGCCAAAATTCCTGGAATCAAGTACTCGCGGTAAGCCTGGGCTCCGCCCGGGCCAACATCAATTGCGCCACCGAATACAAATGCGAAAAGTAGCACGAACATAACAGGCTGAATTAATGCAAAGAACAGTGATTCAGGAACTCGCGTGATCTTTAATAGGTGTCGACGCGAAACTGCGATGCTATCCGTTATCAACCAACCCAAGCGTGGGCGCGGAGCGGTCGACTCCTTAACTGATTGTGTTGTCAAAGTACTCATAACTAGCTCCTCGCCTTTCGTCCACGACGTCCCTTGGCAGGCGCTGAGGTTTCTTGGCTATCTTCAGTTGCGTGTCCAGTAAGACTTAGGAATACGTCATCAAGTGTTGGTCTGCGAAGTGCGATGTCTGCAATAGTAATTTTGCTTTCATCAAGTTTTCGAACAATGTTTACGATCGCAGTCGATCCACCAGCAACCGGAAGCAGAACGGTCTTGATAAGTTCTTCGGTTGTGGCCGGTGCAGATCCGAATTCCTGAATCAAAGCAGCAGCTTTCGCTACATCACTTGCGGATTCAACAACAATCTCAATACGGTCACCGCCCACTTGCGATTTCAGTTCGTTGGAGGTTCCCTTAGCAATAACATTTCCATGATCTAGAACGACGATGCGATTCGCTAATTGATCAGCTTCTTCCAGATACTGAGTGGTTAGAAGCACTGTTGTGCCTTCGGCAATCAGGTCTTCGATAACTGACCACATGCCTTGACGGCTTCGTGGATCCAGACCGGTTGTTGGTTCATCAAGAAACAAAACATTTGGTCGTCCGATTAGTGAGGCGGCTAGATCTAACCGTCGACGCATACCGCCGGAGTAACCTTTGATGCCACGATCGGCGGCATCCGATAGATCAAAACGATCAAGGAGTTCAGTTGCGCGCTTAGCCGCATCGAACTTGCTTAAGTGAAATAACCGTCCAAAAAGTTCTAGGTTTTCGCGTCCGGTGAGGTATTCGTCGACTGCGGCGTACTGACCGGTTAGTCCAATTACGCTTCGGACTTCGTCAGGCTGAGTAACTACATCGAAGCCACCCACACTTGCCGAACCACTATCGGCCTGAAGCAATGTTGCCAGGATTCTCACTGTGGTGGTCTTGCCAGATCCATTAGGCCCAAGTAAGCCAAGTACCGTGCCTTGTTCTACTTCGATGTCAATTCCATTGAGTGCAATGACATCGCCATAAGCTTTCGCTAAACCTGATGCTTTGATTGCCAGAGTCATATGTTCCAAGATCCTTAACCGAGTGTCTTAATAGCCCTAACTTACCAGTGCATGAAGCTACTTCTTTTTCCGTTCTAAGGGTGGGCGGAATCACTTCTTTTTCTTGGAAATTAGATTGTTAAGCCAAGGCGTGCCAATATTGATCAGTGCAGCCCGTAACTCTTGAAGACATAAATGACGCAGCCAAGTTATTGGATGGCGTGATTAAGAAAACTCCCTCAATTAGTGCTGGCTGGATTGAAAAGAAGTACGGCGTCGATGTCACA
>JAIOWT010000009.1 GCA_021742025.1 Candidatus Nanopelagicales bacterium | reverse complement strand
CATGGTTTCAATTGGTTTGATCACAGTTGCGACGGTTCTCTTAGTCAGAGCTCAGGAGCCAAACGACACTCCAGTTACTTTGCAAGTCGCCAAACCAATCGCAATCGGAATGCGGATTCAACTTTGGTTGGCATTAGTTGTGATTGTGCTTGGCACTCTAGTAACCGGTTCGGGACCACATGCTGGTGACACGAACGATATCGTTCGACTTGGCTTTGAATTCCGCGAGATAACAACAGCGCATGCCGCGTTGGTGTGGCTTTTCCTTGGACTTACTTCTGGCCTCTTGGTTGCGCTCCATTCCACAACCGCACCTAAAGCCGTGACTAAGCAAGCATGGATAGTTCTTGGGATCTGTTTCGCGCAAGGCATTGTCGGTTACGCACAATTCTTTAACGGACTTCCGTGGGGACTAGTTGCAATTCACGTTCTTGGAGCCTGCGTGCTTTGGATCTATACCGTGCGGTTCTACCTAAGTCGAAACCTTAGAGGTTAACTCACAAAAACGGATCAATGCCGATCGCAAGAAACACGAGCGATAAGTATGAAATCGACCAATGAAAAAGCCGCATCGGATTTAAGTCAGCCAACTCTTTTCGGACTCGAGTTCGTAAGGCGTAAGCCTCGTAAATAAATAACGCACCACTTGTAATCGCCACAATGGAATACAGCCAATTCATGTCCGCAACAGGAATGAGCGCCAAGGTTGTCGCGACCATAACCCAGGAATAGATGATGATTTGTTTTGCAACTTCTTGTGGTGTGTCAGTAACTGGAAGCATTGGCACGCCGGCAGCTGCGTAGTCATCTTTGTATCTAAGCGACAGTGGCCAATAATGCGGTGGTGTCCAGAAAAACACAATCAAAAACAAAACTACTGGAGTCCATGAGAGCGATCCGGTTACTGCGCTCCATCCAATAAGAACGGGCATGCAACCCGCCGCACCACCCCAAACGATGTTTTGTGAGGTTCTGCGCTTAAGCAACATGGTGTACCCGATTACATAAAAAGCAATAGCAAATGCTGCAAGCGCCGCTGATAACAAATTGACAGTGACGCCTAAGACCAGGACCGAGAGCGCTGATAGAACGAGACCAAAAGTGATGGTTCGTGGGCCAGAGATTTGCCCTGTGGCTGAAGGCCGATTCGCCGTCCGATGCATCATGGCGTCAATGTCACGATCTAGATAGCAATTCAAGACATTCGCCCCGCCAGCCGCTAAAGATCCACCTAAAAGTGTCCAGCAAACGAGCTGCCATTCCGGAAACCCACCAGCAGCCAAAAACATCGTTGGAATGGTGGTTACCAGGAGTAATTCAATAATTCTTGGCTTAGTAAGCGCTAAGTAGGCCCGCCACGTAGGTGTTATCCAATTAGCAACGTCCGACTCGGCATGATTCAAATCGTTGAGTTGCGATGACACATAATGAGCCTACCTCTGCCTATCGCAGGTCGCGAACGGCCAGTAGATAACCTAGGTTCGTGAGCAAATTTACTTGGACAGACTTTGACGATCAGGCCGTTACCGCCGCCCGCGCACTTGCAATGGACAGCGTTCAAAAAGTTGGCAATGGACATCCTGGAACTGCGATGAGTTTGGCACCTATGGCCTATTTGTTATTTCAAAAATGGATGCGTCATGATCCATCAGATCCGACTTGGCAAGGTCGCGACCGGTTTGTGCTGTCCAATGGCCACAGCAGTATCACGCTCTACATTCAACTTTTTCTAAGTGGCTACGGGCTGGAGCTCGATGACCTAAAGTCCTTTAGAACTTGGGGCAGCAAAACACCTGGACATCCTGAGTTTGGACACACTGCTGGTGTGGAAGCAACCACTGGTCCACTCGGAACGGGGTTAGCAACCGCAGTAGGTATGGCAATGGATGCTCGCTACGTGCGCAACTTACTTGATCCCGCACCAGCAAAGGGTGAGAGTATTTTCGATCACAAGATCTGGGTTATCGCGGGTGACGGATGCCTACAAGAAGGTGTTACCTCTGAAGCCTCTTCATTGGCCGGACATCAGAACCTCAGCGATCTTGTTGTTCTCTATGACGATAATCACATCAGCATCGAAGGTGACACTGGCGTTTCCTTCACAGAAGATGTGCTCGCTCGATACGAGTCATACGGCTGGAATGTAAGTCATGTAGAGATGTTGCCAAACGGTGAGATCGATGTAACTAAATTGGATCTAGCTATTGCTAATGCGGTTTCACAGACAACTAAGCCAACATTGATCCGAGTGCGAAATGTAATTGGTTGGCCAGCACCAAACTTGAAAAATACCGGCAAGATACATGGATCTGCTCTAGGTGACTCTGAAGTTGCAGCAACTAAGGAAATACTTGGGCTTGATCCAACTGAATCTTTTGAAGTTTCTGAGCAGTTGCTCGCTCACACTAGAAAAGTATCAACTCGAGGTAGCGAGATTCACGCGCAATGGTCGGAAGAATTCTCAAAGTGGGCAAGCAAGGACTCCGAATCAGCGAAGCTGTTTGAACGACTACAGGCTCGAGAATTACCAGCAAGCTGGCACGAAGTATTGCCAAAGTTTGAACGAGGTACATCTGTTGCGACTCGTAAGGCATCGGGCGACACGATTAATGCAATGGCTAAAGTCTTGCCAGAACTTTGGGGCGGATCCGCTGACTTAGGTGAGAGTAACTTAACGACGATTGAACATGGTGGCTCTTTCCTACCAGGATCAAGCCAGATGGTGGGTGCTGCTGAAGGTGGTCGAATCATCCACTACGGCATCCGAGAGTTTGCCATGGCGTGTGCAATGAATGGCATGGCATTGGGTGGTTTAACCCGACCATTTGCTGGCACCTTCCTGGTGTTCAGCGACTTTATGCGTGGTGCGGTTCGTCTCTCAGCCTTAATGGATCTGCCCGCAACATACGTCTGGACTCACGATTCAATCGGATTGGGTGAAGATGGACCCACTCACCAACCAGTGGAACACTTATGGGCGCTTCGGGCGATTCCCAACCTCAATGTAATCCGTCCAGCAGATGCAAATGAAACTGCTACGGCCTGGCGCATCGTTCTGGAATCTAACAAGCCATCAGGCTTATGTTTGTCGCGTCAGAATTTACCTGTGATTGATTCACCTGCAACGACGGATCACGAAATGGTTCGTCGCGGTGCTTACGTAATCTCAGAGAGTTCGAAGGCTCCAGAGGTAATTTTGATGGCAACTGGTTCTGAAGTTTCGATCGCACTGTCGGCACAACAGACTTTGGAATCCAGTGGCGTTTCAACTCGTGTGGTATCAGCGCCTTGTTTGGAATGGTTCGATGCGCAAGACGCAGAATATAGAGAGTCAGTTTTGCCACACTCAGTCACTGCCCGAGTATCGGTTGAAGCCGGTATCGCACAAGGCTGGTGGAAGTATGTGGGATCTGCAGGACGCTGCATAAGCTTGGAGCATTTTGGTGCATCAGCCGGAGCAGAGAAACTCTATGCTGAATTTGGAATTACTGCCGAAGCGGTTGTTGCAGCGGCACAAGAAATCCTTAACTAATTACTTTCCGCGTAGCTTAGCTAGGGCTTCGTCAAGAATTCCCTTGCCATCTTTGTCGTTGCGACGTTCCTTCACGTAAGCCAGATGGGTTTTGTAAGGCTCGGTCTTAGCTAAAACTGGTGGATTCTCTTTATCAGTGCCAGCTGGCATGCCACACTTTGGGCAATCCCACTCTTCTGGAAGTTCAGCATCATGAGCAAAACTCGGTGTGGTCTCATGTCCAGAAGCACAGTAGAACGGTAAGTAGATACGTGGTGCAGCTTCGCCACGCTCAGCTTCACCCATCGGGCCAGCTCCAACGCGACTTCCTCGGATTGCACTACCACTCGCCATGTTTTACTCCTGAATACTTACGCGGTTTTTGTCAACAAGCCAAGACCCACGATTGCTGCGGTCCAGATTAAAGCTAAAGCGATCGTAATTCGATCGAGGTTGCGTTCGGCAACGGAAGATCCACCAAGTGAAGAGCTCATGCCGCCACCAAATAGATCAGACAGTCCGCCACCCTTGCCCTTATGTAGCAGCACCAAGGCAATCAGCAACAGGCTGGTTATAGCCAGAAGGATTTGAAACGCTGCGATCATTGGTCACCTGCTAAATAGTGGGTCATGGGAACGAACATCCCTATTCTACGCATGCAATCGGAAGCGACAAACCGAGACGAATTCATCAGGATCTAGCGAGGCTCCGCCCACTAGTCCGCCGTCAATATCCGCTTCAAGCATTAGGGCAGCCACATTATCGGCCTTCATTGAGCCTCCATATAGGATGCGAGTCTGATCAGCGGCTGAACCATGAACCTCACGAATTCGAGCTCTAATTGCGCTACACACCTCTTGTGCATCGGCTGGAGTAGCTACTTCCCCAGTTCCAATTGCCCACACAGGTTCATAGGCAATGACTAAATTTGCTACGTCATTAGCTGCGATACCTTGAAGTGCAGCATCTAGCTGTTCAAGTGTGTAGGCCACGTGATTGCCGGCCTTGCGGACTTCAAGACCTTCGCCAACGCAAACGATTGGAATCAAGTTATTCCGCAATGCCGCTTGGGTTTTCAAATTAACTGACTGATTATCTTCACCGTGGTATTCACGACGCTCGGAGTGACCAACGATTACAAAGGTACAGCCAAGCTTTGCCAACATTGGTCCAGAAATTTCTCCGGTGAATGCTCCTTTGTCTGCTTTCGCGATGTCCTGAGCTCCGTACTTCAGTGCCAACTTGTCACCATCAACTAAAGTTTGAACTGAACGGATGTCAGTAAACGGTGGGATCACTGCAACATCAAGGGCTGCAAAATCTTCGGCATTAAATGTGTATGCCAACTTTTGAACTAATGCGATTGCCTCAATGTGATTGAGGTTCATCTTCCAGTTGCCAGCCATTAACGGGGTACGTGCCATTTAGTTGTCCTCCAGGACTGATAAGCCAGGCAATTCTTTGCCCTCTAGATATTCCAAACTTGCCCCGCCACCAGTTGAAATGTGTGAGAAACCAGACTCATCGATTCCTAAAAGTCGGACTGCTGCTGCCGAGTCACCACCGCCAACGACTGTCATGCCAGAGTTCTTAGTCATTGCAACAGCTACCGCTTTGGTACCAGCAGCAAATGCTGACATTTCGAAAACACCCATCGGACCATTCCACATAATTGTTTTGGCATCAGCCAAGCTCTTCTCAAAGCTCGCAATTGAATCTGGCCCAATGTCCAGACCCATCCAACCGTCCGGGATGCTAGCTGCCGAGACAACTTGGGTTTGGGCATCTGCCGCAAATGCATCGGCTACAACAATGTCAGTTGGCAAAACAATTTCCACATTTAATTGCTCTGCCCGATTTAGAATCTCTTTCACATTCTCAATCTGATCGATTTCCAGAAGTGAAGAGCCCACTGAGTAGCCCTTGGCTGCCAAGAATGTAAAGCACATGCCGCCACCGATTAACAACCTGTCGACGTTAGAGATGAGGTTATCAATGACTTTGAGTTTGTCACTGACTTTTGATCCGCCAAGAACTACGGCATAAGGGCGTTCCGGGTTACTCAAAACTTTTGCGAATACATCTGCTTCAGCTTTAACTAGCAGACCAGCTGCATGCGGTAACTCATTTGCCAGATCCGTAACTGATGCCTGCTCGCGATGAACAACACCGAACCCATCACTGACATAAAGGTCACCAAGTTCAGCCCAGGCTTTGGCTAATTCTTGCCGAGAGATTGCGTCACCTGTTTCGCGTGCGTCAAATCTGACATTTTCTAACATTGCAATCTGACCATTAGCAAGAGCAGAGATTGTTTCCTGTGCACTTGTCCCGCAAACATCACGTGCCAGTGGAACTTGACTGCCTAAAAGTTCACCTAGTCGGAGTGCAGCGGGAGCCAACGAATACTTAGCCTCTGGCGTTCCCTTTGGCCGACCAAGATGAGCAAGAACTACTACTCGAGCGCCGCGATCCGCAAGATCCTTTAGCGTTGGCAGACTGGCACGAATCCGACCGTCATCAGTAATATGACCTGCTTCGAGAGGCACATTGAGATCGCACCTTACGAAAACTACTTTTCCTGAAACCTCTAGGTCGTCTATGCCACGAATCATGAAATTAGAGTTTTGATCCGACAAACTTCGTGATGTCAACTAAGCGGTTTGAGTAACCCCACTCATTGTCATACCAACCCACAACCTTGATTGTGCTGCCCATGGCATTTGTTAGCGAAGCATCGAAGATACATGACGAAGGATCAGTCACGATGTCAGAGGAAACAATTGGATCCTCGGTGTAACTTAAGTAACCCTTGAGTGGTCCTTCAGCTGCGGCCTTAACAACTGCATTAACTTCTTCCTTGGTAACTGTCGACTTTAGAACGGCTGTTAGATCTGTTGCAGAACCAGTTGGGACTGGAACCCGCATCGCGTAACCATCTAGCTTGCCCTTGAGTTCTGGCATGACCAGCCCAATGGCTTTTGCTGCACCTGTTGTTGTTGGAATCAAGTTAGTCGCTGCAGCGCGGGAACGGCGAAGATCTGGGTGAGGGAAATCTAGGATTACCTGGTCGTTTGTGTAGGCGTGAATAGTCGTCATCAAACCGTGATCGATACCGAAGGCATCGTGAATAGCTTTTGCCATCGGGGCCAGGCAGTTAGTAGTGCAAGAAGCATTAGAAATCACGTGATGATTGGCCGGGTCGTAAGTTTCATGGTTTACGCCCATCACGATGGTTACGTCTTCATTGCTGGCCGGCGCCGAAATGATTACCTTCTTGGCACCAGCAGAAATATGCGCAGCAGCTTTTGTCGCGTCAGTGAAATGTCCAGTGGATTCAATGACGATGTCTGCACCTAGGTCTCCCCATGGCAAGGCACCTGGGTCCCGCTCGGAGGTAACCGTAATTGACTTTCCATCTACAACGATTGAGTTGTCGGTGAACGAAACTTCTTTGCCTAGGCGGCCAAGGATTGAGTCGTACTTAAGTAAATGCGCAAGGGTCTTGTTATCAGTCAGATCATTGATGCCAACGATTTCAATGTCTGCGCCAGTTGCGGCTATCGCGCGAAAGTAGTTGCGACCAATTCGGCCAAATCCGTTAATACCAACGCGAACCGTCATTTGATTTGCTCCTATAACCAGGCCAAACCACACATTTAAGTGCGGCGATTGTTATTGGTCGAGCATATCAGCCGTTAGGCCAGCTTCAGTGTTAGGGATGCCCAAGTCAGAGGCCCGTTTGTCAGCCATAGCCAATAAGCGACGAATTCTGCCGGCTATGGCGTCCTTAGTCATAGGTGGATCCGCTAGCGCACCCAACTCTTCCAAGCTTGCCTGTTGGTGAGTTACGCGAAGCTGTCCCGCTTCCAACAAGTGCGTTGGAATCTCATCTCCCAGAATTTCAATGGCCCTGGCAGCTCGAGCGCCGGCTGCAACAGCAGCTCTGGCCGAGCGACGAAGATTTGCGTCATCAAAGTTAGCCAATCGATTAGCGGTAGCTCGTACTTCCCGACGCATTCGCCGCTCTTCCCAAGCTAGAACAGATTCATGTGCACCAATTCGCGTTAAGAGTGCACCGATTGCATCCCCATCTCGAACTACGACTCGATCAACGCCACGAACTTCACGTGCCTTGGCGGCAATCCCTAAACGTCGCGCACTACCTACTAAGGCAAGTGCAGCTTCTGGACCTGGGCAGGTTATTTCAAGCGATGAGGATCTACCAGGCTCAGTAAGCGAACCGTGCGCCAGGAAGGCGCCGCGCCAAGCCGCTTCGGCATCACAAAGACTTGCTGAAACTATGTGTGGAGGCAACCCGCGAATTGGACGACCGCCGCCATCTACCAGGCCGACCTGCTTAGCAAGATGCTCGCCCTCGGTAGCTACTCGAACTAGATAGCGGCTTCCCTTACGTATGCCAGCACCGGACAAAACCGAAACTTCGCTTTCGTGACCAAAAATCTCGGCAAGATCTCGGCGCAATCTCCGGGCGGCCTGACCAGTATCAAGCTCTGCTTCTACGACGATCTTGCCGCTGACTATGTGCAGTCCACCAGCAAATCGAAGCAAGGCTGACACCTCAGCTTTACGACAGCATTTTTTGGTAACCGGTAGACGACTTAGTTCGTCTTTAACTGCTGCTGTCATTGCCATGGGTTTATCCTGCCATGAGCGAAAATTGAACCGAACGCCGAGGCTAAGAGTGTCGGATCATGGCGATCAGATGGGCCGTCTGGCTTTGCCAATGGCGCCAGAACTAAACGAGCACCAGATTCAGCAGCCTGAGCTTGGAGTTGGATCTCAACTTCGTTTCGATCCAATCCCAAGTGATCAATATCAGCAAGAACTATGTCAACTCTGAAATCTGGGTAGCTCCTTGCTAACACCTGCAAATAATTGGCAGCCGAGTAACCCTCAGTCTCCCCCGATTGTGGTTTTAAGTTGATAACAAGTACTCGAGTAGCTGTTGTTTCGTGAAGCGCTTGAGCCATTTGTGGCACTTGGAAGTGTGTTAGAACGCTGGTGTACCAAGAACCAGGACCAAGCACGACAAAATCTGCGTTACGAACAGCTGCAACGGCTTGGTCACACACCACGGGATTCTTTGGTTCAAGCCCAATCGATTGAATCTCATGAGGCGTAGTGGCAACTTGAACCTGGCCACGCACTTGTTGTGACTCGCCACTGGCAGTTAGAACATCTGCGTAGATTTCAAGCGGTTCAATGCACAACGGTAAAACCTTGCCTTTGGCATCGAGTAGGCGTGCCACCCAATCAAGACCTTCAACTAAGTTGTCGGTTTCTTCCCAAAGTGCGGTAATCAGGAGATTCCCAAGTGAGTGCCCGTCTAATTCACCCTTTGAAGAAAATCTGTGCTGTAAAACTCTCGCCCAGGTCGATCCCCAAGTGTCATCACCACAGAGTGCAGCCAAAGCCATGCGCAAGTCTCCAGGTGGAACAATTCCAAACTCTTCCCGCAACCTGCCGCTGCTGCCACCATCATCGCTAACGCCTACAACAGCAGTTAGATGCGGTGTAACTCTGCGAAGTGCCTGCAAACTGGCAGCTAGCCCATGGCCTCCGCCAAGAGCGACTACGTCTACCGACCGAACTGGTGCGGCAGACAACTATTCACGTCCCAGGTCGCGGTGGACTACTCGGACTTCGACTCCAGCTTTAACCAATCTGGCAGATAGATTCTCGGCCATTGCAACACTTCTATGTTTTCCACCAGTGCATCCCATTGCGATGGTCACAAACCTTTTGCCTTCGCGAAGATAACCGTCTTCTACCAAGCCAATCAGTTCGGCATACTTCGTCAGAAACTCCTGAGCTTGGTCCGATGCGACAACGTAATCGTTCACTGCGGCATCCAGTCCGGTTAGTTCCTTTAACTTTGGATCCCAGTAAGGATTCGGTAGGAAGCGTAGATCTGCTACTAAGTCTGCATCAACCGGAATACCGTACTTGAATCCAAAAGACATGACCGTCGCTCGTAATGCCACATGTTCATCATCACCAAATGAGGCCTCAATCGACCTGCGTAATTCATGGACGTTTAAGTTACTGGTATCGACGACCAGGTCCGCGTCTGCCCGAAGATCACTAAGCAAACGACGTTCTCGTTGCACCGCACCTAACAGGCTGTCATCACGTTGCAGTGGATGAGGTCGACGAGATGATTCATACCTTCGCACCAGCGCTTCATCACCTGCCTCTAAGAAGAGCACGCGCAAGTCGTGACCGGCTGTCTTAATTGCAGTTAATGAGTCCCGGAGCTCTTCGAATAGCTGTCCACCGCGAACGTCCGCGACTACCGCAACTTTTCGAGAGCCAGTTCGCTGCGCCACATAGTCCACAACATTGGTCATGAGTGTGGGTGGCAGGTTATCAACTACAAACCATCCAATGTCTTCGAGCGCCCGAGTCGCAGTCGATCTTCCAGCCCCAGACATACCGGTGACCAAGATTACATCAATTTGGGAATCACTCACGATTCAATTATCTCGCCAGTCGCAGTATTCACGGCAACTTCCCCTGATTCTTCGTCATTTAGAAACTGCCAGATTTGTGCCGCTTGAACCGGACCAATACCTGGCACCTCTGAAAGTTCAATTTCTGAGGCGGCCGCCACTTTTTTGAGGGAACCAAAGTGAGCCAGCACTGCTTTCTTCTTTACCGGACCTAGACCGGGAACATCATCTAGGACGCTGTCGACCATTCCTTTTGACCTACGATTTCGGTGGAGTGTGATGGCAAATCTATGAGCTTCATCGCGAACCCGTTGCAACATGAATAGCGCTTCACTATTTCTTGGCAGGATGACAGGAAACGAAGCCCCTGGAGTCCAGATTTCTTCCATGCGTTTTGCCAGCCCTACAACATGCATATTTCCCACGCCGGCCGCTTCAAGTGCTTTGGCTGCAGCGTTCACCTGAGGCAAGCCACCGTCTATCACCAATAGGTTTGGTCGATACGGACGCTTTTCATCGTGATCCTTAAATCGGCGAGTAACCACTTGAGCGATCGACGCGGTGTCATCTCGGGGATCTTCGATAATGAACTGTCGGTAATCCTTCTTCTTGGGAATTCCGTCTTCAAATACCACCAAAGATGCAACAACGTTGGTTCCAGAAATATGGGAAACGTCGATACATTCAATTCGCAATGGCGCATCAGTTAAACCAAGTGCTTCTTGAATCTCCGCCAAGGCCTTACTTCGCGTAACTAAGTCTGTAGATCGTTTCGTCTTATGTAGCCCAAGGGCTTGTCCCGCATTAATCAGAACAGTATCCATCAACATTTTCTTATCGCCGCGGGATGGAACTCTGACACTTATTTGTGCCTGTCTGATAGTTCCTAGTAGTTCGGCCAAACTGCTCGCACTCTCTGGCTCGTGACTCACTAACACTTCGGTGGGTATTTCATCCTTAGTGGTGCCGGAATAGATGTGCATCAGTGCATCCGTCATCAAGGATTCACTGGTTGCATCAACCGAGTTCTCCATTATGAAGCCGCGTTGCCCGACAATTCGCCCACTTCGAACTGAGAAAACTTGAACCGCAGACTGCAAATCATCATGCGACAAACCAACGATGTCAGCGAATGTGTCATCGGGTAAAACCACAACACTTTTCTCTAGCACTCTCTCAAGTGCTGCCAAGTCATCACGAAGAACGCTCGCCTGCTCGTAATCTTGGGATACCGATGCTTCATTCATGCGTCGAGCGATGTCAGTCATGATTTCTTTTGAGTTACCCGACATGAATGACATCAATTGCTTAACTAAGTCGCGATGACTGGATTCATCTATCTTGCCAATGCAAGGAGCGCTACAACGATCGATGTGTGCCAGTAAGCATGGCCGACCAGATGCCTTAGCATTTCTAAACACACCAGCGGTGCAGCTGCGAACTGGGAAAACTCTCAGTAAGTGATCTAATGAATCCCGAATCGCCCAGGCCTGTACATATGGACCAAAGTAAGTAACCCCCTTGCGCTTATCTCCTCGATAAACGAAAGCTCTTGGGAAATCCTCTTGAGTCGATAGGGCAAGGTATGGATAGCTTTTATCGTCGCGATATCTAACGTTGAAGCTTGGGTCAAATTCCTTAATCCAAGCGTACTCAAGTTGCAATGCCTCGGTTTCAGTTCGCACCGTAACCCAATCCAAACTCCTAGCAGTAGAAACCATGCTTTGAGTTCGCGGATGTAGATCGTTTCCAAAATAGGAATTGATTCGGCTCTTTAGATTCTTTGCCTTGCCGACATAGATCACACGATCCTGCTCGTCCCGCCAGCGATAAACCCCGGGGCTGGTCGGTATATCTGTCGGTCGGTCCGTAATCTGCACGAGTACTACTTAGTTGTAGATTTTCCAGCTGCAGGTTTCTTCGCTGCAGGCTTCTTGGCTGGAGATTTCTTTGATACCTGCTTTGGTTGGGCAGACTTAACCGAACTAGTTCCTAGCAGCGGCTTTAAGAATCGGGCGGTGTGGCTAGTCGGATGGCTCGCAACTTGTTCTGGCGTTCCAGTCACAACAACCTTGCCGCCGCCGGAGCCACCCTCTGGACCCATGTCGATGATCCAGTCTGCGGTCTTAATTACATCCAAGTTATGTTCAATCACAATTACCGTGTTGCCCTTCTCCACCAACGAGTGAAGCACAATTAGCAGTTTCCTTACATCTTCGAAATGAAGCCCTGTTGTGGGTTCATCCAGAACATAGACCGTGCGACCGGTCGAACGCTTTTGCAGCTCTGAGGAAAGCTTCACGCGCTGCGCTTCGCCGCCACTGAGAGTTGTAGCAGGCTGACCAAGCCTGACGTAACCTAAACCAACGTCCACCAGAGTTTGTAGATGTCTAGCAATTGCAGGAATGCTCGTAAAAAACGCCAGAGCTTCCTCAACTGGCATGTTAAGGACATCACTAATGGATTTGTTCTTGTAGTGAACTTCCAGAGTCTCTCGGTTATATCTAGCGCCGTGGCAAACTTCGCAAGGTACGTAGACATCTGGCAGGAAGTTCATTTCAATCTTTAACGTGCCATCACCAGAGCACGACTCGCATCGACCGCCCTTTACGTTAAACGAGAAGCGACCTTGTTGATATCCACGCATTTTCGCTTCTGGTGTTTCTGCGAATAGTTTCCTGACGTGGTCAAATACCCCGGTATACGTCGCCGGGTTTGATCTAGGAGTTCTGCCAATCGGGCTTTGGTCGACATGTACCACTTTGTCCAGCTGGTCTATGCCATCAATCTTCTTGTGACGACCAGGAACTGTGCGGGCGCCATTTAGATCTCGGGCCAACACGTTATACAAGATGTCATTGATCAAAGTGGATTTACCTGAACCGGAAACTCCGGTCACAGCCGCAAATACTCCAAGTGGGATGTCGACTTTAACGTCCGCAAGGTTATGTTCCTTGGCACCATGAATCGTCAGTAATCTATCTCGATCAAACGGTCGCCTAATCGCTGGAACTTCAATTGCGCGCTTGCCAGACAGGTACTGGCCAGTGATTGAATCTTTAGTGTTAATTAACTGCTCGTACGATCCGCTGGAAACTACATGCCCGCCATGCTCTCCAGCACCAGGACCAATATCAACGATCCAGTCAGCAGTTCGAATTGTGTCTTCATCGTGTTCAACAACAATAAGTGTGTTTCCTAAATCGCGAAGTCGAATCAAAGTTTCGATTAATCGATGGTTGTCGCGTTGATGAAGTCCGATGCTTGGCTCATCTAGAACGTAAAGCACACCCGTGAGTCCGCTACCGATCTGAGTCGCTAAGCGAATTCGCTGAGCCTCTCCGCCAGCAAGGGATCCCGCAGATCTTTCCAATGATAAGTAGTCAAGTCCAACATCAATTAAAAACGCTAGACGCTCATTAACTTCTTTGAGAACCCGATCTGCAATTGCGCGCTCCCTGGGCGAAAGTTCGAGCTTCTTTAAGAATTCAGCACACTCGCCGATTGGCAATTGGGCAATCTCCGCGATGCTCTTTTCATTGAGCGTCACAGCAAGTGACAGTGGCTTCAGTCTGGCGCCAGCACATGCTGGGCACGGTACTTCCCGCATGTAGCCTTCAAGTTTTTCTCTACTGGAATCGCTTTCAGATTCCTGATGCTTGCGCTCGATGTATTGAATTACGCCTTCAAAACCAGTTGAATACGTGCGCTGACGGCCGTATCTGTTTTTGTACTTGACCTGGACCTCGTGATCATTGCCGTGCAGTAACGCAGTGCGTGCTTTCGCTGGAAGCTTCCTCCAAGGAACGTCTAATGCGAAATCAAGTTCGTTTGAAAGCGCCTTGGTTAACCTAAAGAAATAGTCAAAGATGTGACCTGAGGCCCAAGGATCGATTGCACCTTCTTCGAGACTCAGATCTGGGTTTGGAATAACTAACTCTGGATCAACCTCCATCTTGTTTCCAAGACCAGTGCACTCTGGGCAAGCGCCAAAAGGTGAGTTAAAAGAAAAAGACCTTGGCTCTAATTCCTCGAACTGATTTCCGTCGAATAGACAGACCAAGTGTTCGCTGAACATGCGTTCGCGCTCTGGGTCACCTTCTGGCAGATCTACAAACTCAAGCGTGACTAATCCGCTGGAAAGCCGCAACGCAGTTTCGACACTGTCGGTAAGTCTGCGGACCGCATCTGGCTTAACTGCCAATCGATCTACAACGACCTCGATGGTGTGCTTCTCTTGTTTCTTTAACTTAGGTGGCTCTTCTAGTGGATAGACCACCCCGTCGATTCGGGCTCGCGCAAAACCTTGGGATTGAAGACTTCGAAAGAGCTCGGCATATTCACCTTTTCGTTCCCGAATAACAGGAGCTAAAAGTTGAAATCTAGTGCCCTCCTTGATTTCAAGAATTCGGTCCACGATTTGTTGTGGCGATTGCCGCGCAATCGGACGGCCACAATCTGGGCAGTGTGGCCTACCCGCGCGAGCAAATAGTAAGCGAAGATAATCGTAAACCTCAGTAATAGTTCCTACGGTTGAACGCGGATTGCGATTAGTGGATTTTTGATCGATGGAAACGGCCGGCGACAAACCTTCGATAAAGTCCACATCGGGCTTGTCCATTTGACCAAGGAACTGGCGAGCATATGCAGAAAGTGACTCCACATACCTGCGCTGACCTTCAGCGAAGATGGTGTCAAAAGCTAGCGATGATTTTCCAGACCCTGACAGACCGGTAAAAACGATAAGGGAATCTCTTGGTAGATCAATGTTTACGTCTTTGAGGTTGTGCTCGCGAGCGCCTCTAACGATTAATTGATCAACCACATACCCATGTTAGTTGTCACGATCCTTTGGTGCATCAGTGATGCGACCTGCGTGCGCTTTGGCCGTGGGGTCATTCCGGGTCTTTCGGAAACTTGCCACTGTCGCAATCGTCAGAATTGCTGCAATCACAATCAAAGACAGCGATGTCGGGATCTTAGGGATTGATTCATTCACTTCATGACCGTAGAGCAGAATCAACTTCAAGCCGATGAATACCAAAATTGCAGATAATCCAAGTGACAAATAGACCAACTTGTCGAGGAGGCCCTTTAGCAAGAAGTACAAAGCTCGTAGTCCGAGAAGTGCAAAGGCATTGGCCGAGAAAACTAAAAACGGCTCTTGCGTTACGCCAAATGTCGCAGGGATCGAATCTAGAGCGAAGAGCAGATCAGTTGCGCCAATCGCAATCATCACCAGCAGCATTGGGGTCCCCAATCGCTTACCGGCAACTTTTACTGTCAACTTAGTTCCGTGATAATCATCAGTGAATGGAATCACTTTACAAATACCTCGCACTAAAGCGTTCTCGCTGGGATCTGGGTCTTCATCCCAGTGTTTAAACAAGCCGTAGCCGGTATAAATCAGAATTGCCCCAAAGATTACGAAGGTGAATGCAAACGCTTCAAGCGCGGCAGCACCCAAGGCAATAAAGATGCCCCGGAAAATCAAGGCTAGAAGAACGCCAACCAATAACACTCGCTGGTGGTAAATGCTTGGTACTGCGAACTCCGTCAGAATAATTATGAAGACGAATAAGTTATCTACCGAAAGTGATTTCTCAACTAAGTACGCTGCAAAATACTCAGTGCCAAAGGTTGCTCCGTAGCTAGACCAAACCCAAACTCCAAAGGCCACTGCAATACCTATGTAAAAGATTGACCAAGCAGCTGCTTCTTTGAACATTACGTCGTGAGGTTTGCGACTGACCGTTACAAAGTCGAGAACAATCAATCCGAAAATTCCCAAAATCAGAGCGGCCCACAACCCTTGACTTACATCCATTTCAATTCCTTAGTTTGATGGATCCTCTGACCCCAGGTGCTCAATTGCTTCACCGCGGTGTTCAGTTGATTCTTCGATAGCTTGCGAAATCTCAGACTGTAGAGCCAGTTCGGGTGAACGACGCACTGCAACAAGACTTGTCACTACTGTTACCCCCAAAACTGTGGCGATAAACATCAATGACTGAGCAATTGTTACATGAGGCGGATGCAAATCTGTGGTGCCTTCCACGGCTTCAAGAAAGAGTTTTATCGCAATGAAACCAAGGATTACCGCTAAACCGCGTGCGAGATAGATGATCTTTGACAGTAAGCCATCTAATAAAAAGTACAGCTGCCGCAATCCCATGAGCGCAAAGGCATTTGCCGCAAAAACCAGGTAAGGCTCTTTGGTCAGTCCAAAGACTGCGGGAATCGAGTCGAGAGCAAAAAGTAGGTCCGTGGTACCCACAGCCAGGATCACAACAAACAACGGAGTAATGAATCGCTTACCGTCAATTTTCACCGTGAACTTGGTTCCAGCGTAATTCCGAGAAGTTGGCAAGTATTTTTCAACCAGCCGAATTAGAGCGTTGCCTTCCGGATCTGGCTCTTCATCGTGAGATCGCCAAACCGAAACTGCTGTGTACATAAGGAAAGCAGCGAATACATAAAAAGTCGCCGTAAACCTGGCAATGGCTGCAGCGCCTACGACTATAAGAACTCCGCGCAACACAATCGCAATAGCCACTCCAATTAGGAGAACTCGGTGCTTAAGCATTTCAGGCACCGCAAAGGATGACATTAAAACGATAAACACAAATAAATTGTCAACGGAGAGACTGTATTCAGTTATCCAGCCTGCCAAGAACTGTTGTCCGTACTCAGCTCCGAAGTAGTTCCAAACAAAGGTCGCGAAGACCAAGGCCGCGATTATGTATGCAACTACCCAACGAGCGGCTTGCTTGGGTCCGAAAACATGAGGTCTGGCGTCTACGACTACAAAATCTAGGATGAAGGCTGCTGCCAAAATTCCTAGTGTGACAATCCAGATCGTGGTGGAAACGTTCATTGGTCAACTATAGCGACGCCAGGCAGTTCTAAGCGTGACCAGCCTGCGACATTTGGCGTAATTCCTTTTTGAGTTCATGGATTTCGTCGCGCAACCGCGCGGCCAACTCAAACTGCAATTCACTAGCGGCGGTGTGCATTTGCTCAGATAGTTGATCGATCAAATCGCCCAAGTCGCGCGCAGGAATACTTCGCAAGCTTTCTCTAACCGAAGTTGGAACCCGGACTCCTGACTTCTGATCAGCCATGAACAGATCAGTGTCATCATCTTCTCTTGTAATTAAGTCAGTGATGTCTGCAATCTTTTTACGAAGTGGCTGTGGATCTAGACCGTGTTTTAAGTTGTAGGCAACTTGCTTTTCCCGCCTGCGATTCGTTTCATCAATCGCTACCCGCATCGAATCTGTGATTTTGTCGGCATACATGTGAACTTCGCCCGAAACGTTTCGGGCGGCACGGCCAATAGTTTGAATCAAGCTGCGATGACTCCGCAGGAACCCTTCCTTATCTGCATCCAAAATCGCAACTAAGGACACTTCAGGTAAGTCCAAACCTTCACGCAACAAGTTGATTCCAATGAGTACGTCGTACTCTCCCAGTCTTAGTTCTCTGAGTAGCTCAACTCGTCGCAAAGTGTCAACCTCGGAGTGTAGGTAACGAACTCGAATTCCTTGTTCAAGTAAATAGTCCGTTAGGTCTTCGGACATCTTCTTGGTGAGCGTGGTAACTAATACCCGAGTTCCATTTTCCGCCCGCAGTCGGATCTCGTGAATGAGATCATCTATCTGACCCTTTGTTGGTTTAACTATGATCTCTGGATCAACCAGCCCAGTTGGGCGAATTACCTGTTCGACAACATCATTATTAACAATTCCAAGTTCGAAAGGTCCTGGGGTCGCTGACAGGTAAACCGTCTGCCCAACGCGTTCGAGGAACTCTGGCCACTTCAAAGGCCGGTTGTCCATTGCACTTGGCAAACGGAATCCATGCTCAACCAGAGTTCGCTTGCGCGAAGCATCACCTTCATACATCGCGCCAATCTGTGGCACCGTGACGTGACTTTCATCAATAACTAGCAAGAAGTCCTCAGGGAAATAATCCAGCAAACAGTTCGGAGCTGAACCTGCCTCCCGACCATCGATATGTCTTGAATAATTCTCGATGCCAGAACAGAACCCTAAATTTTGCATCATCTCAATGTCATAGGATGTGCGCATTTTGATTCGCTGGGCTTCCAGCAACTTCCCTTGACTCTCGAGTTCAGGAATTCGAATCGCTACTTCGGCTTCAATCGCAGAAATGGCCTTACTCATTCGTTCCGGCCCAGCCGTGTAGTGGGACGCTGGAAAAATGTAGATTTCATTATCGTCAGTAAGAATCTCACCAGTAACTGGATGCAAGGACATTAAACGATCGATGTCGTCGCCAAACATCTCAATTCGCACTGGGTGCTCTTCGTAGACGGGATAGACCTCAATCGTGTCTCCACGAACCCTGAACGTGCCGCGGGTGAATGCAATGTCGTTTCGGTTGTACTGAATATCCACAAGTCGACGCAGTAGCGAATCACGATCTAAACTTTCACCTACTTTGAGACGAATCATACGATCCACGTACTCTTGTGGGGTACCAAGGCCATAGATGCACGAAACGCTGGCCACCACAATTACGTCTCGTCTAGTTAGCAGA
This sequence comes from Candidatus Nanopelagicales bacterium, assembly GCA_021742025.1. The sequence goes on along the minus strand of JAIOWT010000009.1, from coordinate 3,788 downwards.
CTGTTAGTGGCACTATGCCGCAGTCGCTCAACCTCTTCATTGACGGACGAATCCTTTTCAATGAAGGTATCGCTCTGTGGGATGTATGCCTCAGGTTGGTAATAGTCGTAATACGACACAAAATACTCAACAGCGTTATTTGGCAAAAGCTCACGAAATTCATTTGCAAGTTGCGCGGCGAGAGTTTTATTGGGGGCTAAAACCAGCGTTGGACGCTGCAGTCTCTCAATTAGCCAGGCAGTGGTAGCACTCTTACCGGTACCAGTAGCACCAAGCAGGACTACGTCTTTGTCACCCTTAAGAATCCGACGTTCGATTTCCGCGATGGCAGCGGGCTGATCCCCTGCTGGTACGAACTCGCTAATCACCTCAAAGGGCGCCACAGTTCGCTGTAAGTCGGTTACTGGGCGTGTCATGCCTCAAGACTACGCCGTAATCTGACGCCACACCTTAGTGACGTTATCCCGCAATTCCTGAAGTGAGCCATTGTTCACTAAGACGAAGTCTGCAACCTCAGTTCTCTTGTCATCCGAAGCTTGACTTGCAATTCTCGCCTCGATGTCAGGCATCAGCAATCCTCGATTAACGAGACGTTCTTTTCGTAGATCTAGATCAGCAAAAACAATCAGAACTTTGTCGAACTGATCTTGCAATTCTTTTTCAACGAGTAATGGGGTGTCATAAACCACAACAGCAGTCTCCGGCAACGACTCTCGGATCTGAGTAACTCGGGCGATGACTGCAGGGTGCACAATTTCTTCAAGTTTTGATAGCTGACTCGGGTCTTGGAAAACTAGCTCTGCCAATTTTTTCCGATCGATGTTTCCTGAAGTGTCCAAGACTGACTCGCCAAAAGTGTGGATTACATTTTCATAACCAACTTGCCCAGGCTCTAAAACCTCTTTGGCAATTGCATCTGCGTCAATAACAACAGCACCGAGGTCAGCGAAGATCTTGGCAACTGTGGATTTGCCACAGCCGATTCCGCCAGAAAGCCCTAAGTACACGTGACCACCCTATTATCTGAATCTGAGTACCCAGTTAACGCAATAGAAAAGCGGCTGCCAAATGAATGGCAACCGCTATTTCTAGTTTGAATTATTCGGCTTTATCGGCCAATTCGGTTCTAAGTGCTTGGAGACCTGCATCGTCTGCAAGTGTTCCTTCAGAGGTTGTTTCTCCCGAGTAGGAAGTTGGAACTTCTGAATCAGCACTAGCAGCCGCATCTGCTTTCTTTGACTCGCCTACAGCAAGCTTGTGAGCTTCCCACTTGGCGTGCGCAGCGGCGTACTGGGCTTCCCATTCGGCCTTCTTCTCTTCATGACCTGGCAACCATTCATTGGTGTCTGGGTCGAAGCCTTCTGGGTAAATGTAATTTCCATTTTCGTCATACTGATTCATGCCGTATAGGCCAGCATCAAATGAATCTGTTTCATCGGAATCGACATCTTCGTTCGCTTGACGCAAGGAAAGTGAGATACGACGACGTTCTAGGTCGATGTCGATGACCTTAACGAATGTTGAGTCACCAACCTGAACAACCTGCTCTGGAATTTCCACGTGACGGCCAGCAAGTTCAGAGATGTGAACCAGGCCTTCGATGCCATCGCTAACACGGACGAATGCACCGAATGGAACTAGTTTGGTAACTTCACCTGGAACTACCTGACCCATTGTGTGGGTACGGGCGAAGTGCTGCCATGGATCTTCCTGAGTTGACTTCAAGGAAAGTGAAACGCGTTCACGATCGAAATCTACTTCTAGAACTTCAACAGTTACTTCTTGTCCTACTTCGACAACCTTTGAAGGGTGATCTACGTGTTCCCATGAAAGTTCCGAAACGTGGACTAGACCGTCTACGCCACCAAGATCAACGAAGGCACCGAAGTTAACAATGCTGGAAACAACACCCTTGCGGATCTGTCCCTTTTCAAGTTGATTCAAGAAGCCATGACGAACTGCGCTCTGTGACTGTTCTAGGTAAGCACGACGGGAAAGCACAACGTTGTTACGATTCTTGTCTAGCTCAATGATCTTGGCTTCGATTTGCTTGCCAATGTATGGCGCTAGATCGCGGACGCGACGCATTTCAACGAGTGAAGCTGGCAAGAAGCCGCGGAGTCCGATGTCCATGATCAAGCCGCCCTTAACGACTTCGATGACGGTACCGGTAACGACACCATCTTCTTCCTTGATCTTTTCAATTGATCCCCAAGCGCGTTCGTACTGTGCGCGCTTCTTGGAAAGAATAAGTTGACCTTCTTTATCTTCCTTCTGCAGAACAAGTGCTTCAATAACATCGCCAACAGTTACAACTTCGTTGGGATCAATGTCGTGCTTGATGCTTAGTTCGCGAGAAGGGATAATTCCTTCGGTCTTGTAGCCGATGTCGACGAGAACTTCGTCACGGCTTACTTTTACTACGATGCCTTCTACGATGTCTCCATCGTTAAATGGCTTAATTGTGGCGTCGACTGCGGCCATAAATTCTTCGGCTGATGCGAAATCGTCGACGGTGGAGAAGTTGCTCTTGTCAGTAGTGACAGTCATTAAGTTATTGCCTCGATGCGGATAGAAATAGTGTGGATGTTGCATTCTTTCCTTGCGGATCCCGCGGAACTAGGTCTTTCCTTGGGCAAATGGCAACCCTCTAAGGATAGGCACCTGCTATTGCTGGGTCAAAACCGATATCCCCGAATTCAATGGGTTTAGTGCCCCGCACTGGCCCAGGAGGTGCCAATTCCAGTGGAAACTTCCATGGGTACTGATAAATCGCCTACTGCGCCCATGTTTTGCACAACAATCGCGGTCACTTGCTCAAGTTCACCCTTTGCTACCTCGATGACCAATTCGTCGTGGACCTGAAGTAAGAGTCTGGATTTAACGCCCGCAGCCTTTAGCGCAGCATCGACCTGGAGCATGGCTACCTTCACTAAGTCGGCAGCCGATCCTTGGATCGGTGCGTTAAGCGCCATGCGTTCTGCCATTTCTCGCAACTGTCGATTGTCGCTATTCAAGTCAGGAAGGTAACGTCTGCGACCCATGATTGATTCGGTGTATCCGAGCTTTCTAGCCTCAACAACAACGTTGGCTAGGTAGTCGCGAACCCCGCCGAATCTTTCAAAGTAAGTATTCATTAAAGACTTGGCTTGATCATTACCGATGTTTAGTTGCTGAGCCAAGCCATATGCAGACAACCCATAGGCCAGACCGTATGACATGGCCTTAATCTGGCGACGCATGTCGGCATCAACTTTCTCAGGTGGAACTCCGAAGACTTGCGAGCCCACGGTTGTGTGAAGATCTTCTCCAGTCTTTAAGGCGGCGATTAATCCTGGATCGTTTGATAGGTGTGCCATAACGCGCAATTCAATTTGGCTGTAATCAGCAGTCAGCAGAGTCTCGAACTCCTTACCCACTACAAAAGTGCCACGGATAGCAAAACCTTCGTTAGTTCGAATCGGAATGTTCTGCAAATTAGGTTCAGTGCTAGATAGTCGCCCTGTTGCTGCAACCATTTGATTGAAGCTGGTGTGAATCCGATCATCGGATTGAACTGCAGCAAGCAATCCTGTAACAGTTTGCTTAAGTTTGATCACTTCACGGTAACGAAGCAGCGCAGTAAGTAGTTCATCATCTGGAAACTTTGCTAATAGTCCCAGTAAAGATTCTGCATCTGTTGTGTATCCGGTCTTAATCTTTTTGGTCTTTGGCAAGCCACGTTCTTCAAACAGAACTTCTTGAAGTTGTTTTGGTGACCCGAGATTGAACTCATGACCTACGGAGTC
>JAIOWT010000008.1 GCA_021742025.1 Candidatus Nanopelagicales bacterium | reverse complement strand
AGCCGAATTGTTGCCGAAGGTCTATCGGTTCGAACTGTCGAAGAGATCGTTTCCCTTGGCCAAGACGAGAAGCAACCGAAGTCAACAACCAAAAAATCAACCGGCAAGATCAGTGCTCCAGGACTTAAGTCCATGGGGGATCGACTGTCGGAGCGGTTGGATACCAGAGTTACGGTTCAAGTTGGCAAGTCCCGTGGCAAGGTCATTATTGAATTTGCCACTTTGGAAGATTTACAGAGAATCGTTGAAGTCATTGACCCAAAGCAGCGCGGGATGTTCGGCGAGCCACTTAAATAATTCACTTACACACATGTGCACAACCTGTGTAGTAATCAAAAATGTGACACAGGTCACAATTTCAATCTAACCGATTCTTGGCGCGAGAATTCGGGTGATAGCTGAACTCAGACCGGCGGCAATATTGTCTCTAACTTCAGGCTGTGACAACAAGGCGCTGTCGTGGGGACTAGTTGCGTAACCCAATTCGATTTTGATGCTGGGCATACGAGTCAGACGAAGTAAATCCCAAGTTTTGGCATGCGACCTGGAATCTGTCAGCAAAGTTCGCGAGCTGACCTCTTCCTGAACAATTTCGGCCAACCTCATGCCAGTAGCCGAACGGGAGTACTGGTGACCGAAGTAATAAGAGGCAACGCCTTGAGCCAGCGAGTTGTCATGGCGATCCAGGCCCAAGCCAATTATCAAATCAACGTTGCTTTCATTGGCAAGAGTGGCTCTAGTCCGTTCGCCATCAACTCGACCTGATTGCGGTCGAGTTAGCAGGACCAAGGTGCCCATCGCGCCCAAGCGCCCTTCGAGTCGGGAGGCGATATCCCAACAAATGTCGGCATGTGTGTAATCACTGTGTACTAATTGCTCAGCTAGATCACTGGGGTCAAGCAAAATCGAACAAGTTTCAACCGTGCGAGTCTTGCTGAAATTTGCCACAGTGGAAAGTTCTCGCAAATGTTCTTGGCTACCACCAGCAATAGTTCGAGCCAATCTTTGAAACGCCCGAAAGAATGCCGGGCCACAGATTCCATCAACATCTAAGCCGACATTGCGTTGGAATTCACGCACTGCAGAATCCGTGCTCTTTGCGAATATTCCATCCACGCGATCCAAGGCAAAACCCAACTCGATTAATCGCTGTTGTAATTGCGCAACATCTTCGCCATGTATAACGTGACCCGGAGTAAAACTTAGAACTCGATCACCGATTCTCCAGCGGGCTTCATCAAGCCTTCGAAAAGTCTGCGGGCCGACTAAGCCATCAACGGTTAACCCACGGGTTTGCTGGAAATAACGCAGCGCAGCTAGCAAGATGTCGTCGAAAACATCTGCTGCTGCGCTGGCGTTTGAACTTAAGAGCCCAAGACGAACTAACCGATCACGAACCTCTGTTACTGCCGGCCCTTGATCGCCGCGTCGCAGGATCGTTACTGTCATTAGTTACTTAAATGTACTCAGCAAGATCTGAAAGTAATGCGGCCTTTGGCTTAGCACCAATAATCTGCTTAACGATCTCACCATTTTGATAAACGTTCATAGTTGGAATCGAAGTCACGCCGTAGTTAGCGGCAGTTGCAGGATTCTCATCAACGTTTAATTTCAGGATTGTTATCTTGTCGCCATGGGCGGCAGCAATCTCTTCCAGGATTGGACCAATCATTTTGCATGGGCCACACCATTCAGCCCAAAAATCAACCAGTACTGGCTTATCACTCTTCAAGACATCGTCAGCAAACGATGCATCTGTTACGGCTGCAGTTGCGCCCATTTTTACTCCTATAGTTGCTAGTTCTTCAAGCATAAGTGGTTAGCGATTAACCACTTGTTTTATTGAATATGTTGGGTATTACTTGCTGTGCAGATTGGACAAAAACCGCTCGGCATCAAGTGCTGCGCTACAACCAGTGCCGGCTGCAGTGATGGCCTGACGGTAGGTGTGGTCAACTAAGTCTCCACAGGCAAATACACCAGAAAGATTTGTTGCTGTTGTTCCCGCACCCGTAAGCACGTAACCCTGAGGGTCAAGATCAACTTGTCCCTTGAGAAGTTCAGAACGTGGGTCATGTCCAATGGCAACAAACAATCCAGTTACCGCAAGCTCGCGAGTATCACCTGTGTTGATGTCGCGAATCGTGACGCCAGATAATTTTGCATCACCGTGCAATTCGCTGACTTCACTATTCCACGCGAATTTAATTTTAGGGTCGTTGTGCGCACGCTCTGCCATGATTTTGCTGGCACGTAACTCATCCCTACGGTGAATCATCGTGACGCTTTTTGCAAACCGAGTTAGGAAAGTCGCTTCTTCAACTGCGGAATCCCCACCACCCACAACTGCAATGTCCTGATCTCGGAAGAAGAACCCATCACATGTTGCACACCAAGAAACTCCGTGACCTGAAAGACGCTTTTCATTATCAATTCCAAGTTCGCGGTAACTAGAACCAGTTGCCAAAATTATTGAGTGTGCCTTGTATTCGCGACCTTCACCATCAACAACAGTCTTCACGTCTTCGGTTAGGTTGGCAGCAGTCACGTCATCAGTAATCAAGTTGGCGCCAAATCTCACAGCTTGGGCGCGCATGTTTTCCATAAGTGCCGGACCCATAATCCCGTCCTGGAAACCTGGGAAATTTTCAACCTCAGTTGTATTCATTAGCGCGCCACCCGCAGTGACCGCGCCTTCAAAAACAATTGGCTTAAGTTGCGCGCGAGCCGCATAAATCGCAGCGGTGTACCCAGCCGGACCAGAACCGATAATGATGACGTCATTGATGTCTTGAGACATGAAATTTCCTTAGATTGAAGTACTTCAAGTTTACTTACTGATTGATACCAGGCCAGACCCAGCCGAGTTCTTTCAGAGCCACCTTTGGATAGAAACTAGAGTCGCACTCTGACTTCAGATACTCCACCCTGGAATTCATTGGTATCAGACTTAGGTAAATCAGGGGTTAACCAAATCAGCACGTATCTGCCGGAAACTGGATTTGAAACAGCGACAGAACTTGAACTTTCAGCGGGATTAACGTCACCAAACTTTGGCGTAGTTACAAAATCAGGTTCGGTTGAGTTAGCAACATAAATCTCAGCTGAGTGACCAATCGAGGTGAAGTCGACCTCCACAGCGTAAACATCTTGTGCCGAACCTAGATCTAGCACCAGCCCAACACCGGCCTTACCTGACATATCTGCTTGCCGATAATTAACAGTGGTCCAAGCCGATTCTTTGTCACCATCTATTGCAAGTAAGGCTTGTTCGGAATTCTCCGCATCATCACCCAACGGATCGTAAATGGTAACCGCTGCGATCTTTGCAAGTTCTCCAGTGGCTTGGGAAATTTCCATACTTGGAAGCGGAGAGGTCAATACGGCGATGTCGGAGTCTGATCTATAGAAATTGCTTGTTAGCAATTGCCAGCCAAACCAACCGAAAACTAACACTGACAATCCGGCAATCAAAGTTGATCTGATTTTGCTCGAGCCAGCAGATTGCGGCGGCGTCCAAGTAACTGAACTTGCAGTCAACCGTGAAACTCGGTTTTGCAAACTTTCAGATTCCTCGACTTCGCCAACTGACAGCGCATCAAGTACTTGACGCATTGAAGTGAAGGTGCCATCTTGAGTTCGTTTATACATCTGATCAATGTAAGGCCTAACACCACCGTGAACTTGGCTCGGTAAAACTAAACCAGCGCCACCATCACTCAAAGCCGCTGGAAGTGAATCGACACTTCCGAGTGGCCACATTCCAGTGATCATTACGAAAAGTAGTTGGCCAACACCTTTTATATCCTGAGCCACACCATCATTGGAGTCCGGACCTAATAGCGCAGAATCAACGCCAAATCCAGCAAGTCGAACTTCTTGTCCGGGCGAGAAGATTACATTGTGTGGCCGAAGGCGACGATGAAAAACATTTAGTGAATGTGCATGCATCAAAGTGTTAGTAATGGTTCCAAGTTGTCTTAGAGCTTGCTCTATCGGTAACACTTCACCGCGCCGAACAATTAGGCGATCTAAAGTTTCGCCGTCTAGCCACTCGGTGACTATGCCAACGTAACGATCGTGGGAAGCAGAGTCATTAGCACTCGAGATTTTTCCATCAGGAATAACGTCAAGAATTGAAACCACATCGCGGCGATCATTAACGGCCGCAAGTTGACATTCTTGCAATAGCTTTACGCTACGAAGATCCGAGGTTGGCAACAGAATTAAATTGACCCAACGCTTTAAAGATAGATCCATCGCTCGCCAAATTGGTGAGCTTAACGAACTAGCTACTTGAACATCTAACGCGTATCGACCATCAAAGATTCGGTCATTAGCGCCACTCATAATTGCAGTTTAGTTGTCTATTTGCGGCGCACTAACGCCAGTACGGCAGCAACTTCAGAGATGCGTAACACTTTTGCCAGCCCGAGGTAAATCAACGAGAACGAAATCGTGAATAACCCAATCGCAAGTCCTACGCGCAGCGCAGAAAGCTCAGACTGATTAGTAATCGTGAAGCGAACCAAGACGTAGGACACAAACGCTGCGAAGATGCTGGCAGCGGTGACCCTGACAATCAAACGCAAATGGCCAGAGTTTCGGATTTCCGGTACTCGCCTGCCAACTCGAAGCCACGTCAGACCGCACGTGATCACATATGAAATTGAGTAACCCAGGGCCAATCCGGCAACCTGTAACCCTTGCGGCATAAGGGAAAAGAGTGTGAAACCAATGATTATGTGCAACCCATTAAAGCCCAGATTGATCATGAATGGGGTCTTGGTATTTTCCTGTGCGTAATAGCTTCTAAGTAATACATAAAACAACGAAAATGCCGGAAGCCCGAGAGCAAACATGGAAGCAACGCCACCAAGCGCAGCGCCCTGTGCGGTAGATGATGCCCCGTACCCATAAAGCAACGAGCCAATCCATGGGCCAGCAGCCAACAAAAATACCGCGCTCGGAATAATCAAGGCGGCTACCAACCTCAAGGAAGCTGACAATTCTCCACCAAATGCCGAAAGGTCCTTTTCGTGCGCTTGCCTACTCAGGCGAGGCAATAGCGCGGTAATGATTGAGACCGTAATTATTGAATGCGGCAACATCATCATGAGTTGGCCTTTTTGGTAGGAAGTAAATCCAACTGCAACAGTATTTGGATCCCCAGACACCAACACGTTTGCCAAGGTCGTCAAATTTGAAACCATTAGAAAAGTTATTTGATTGACAAGTACAAATCCGATCGTCCACTTTGCTAAGTTTCCGACTTTGCCATTTCCCACATTTCGAAATTGAAAGTTTGGCTTAAAGCTATAGCCAGATTTTTTTAGTGCAGGTATCAAAATCAAGGCTTGTGCCATAACACCCAGAGTTGTTCCAAAGCCGAGTAAATTCACTTGTCCAAGTGTTACCGAGTCAGCTGTAGGCACCGAAGACATTAATGACACAAATACTGCTGCAGTTGCAATCACGATTATGTTGTTAATAATTGGCGCATACATCGGTAGCGAAAATGAATTACGTGAATTTAGAATTTGGGACGCAAGCGTGTACAGCCCGTAAAAAAATATTTGAGGTAAGCACCAGCGCGCGAACATGGTGGCAACATCAAATTCTTCAGGTGTCCAAAGTTTGGTTGCATACAGGTGCACAATCAATCCAGCAATCAATACTGTAATAATTACGATTCCAAGCAGAATAATCCCAACAAGGGTTAACAATTGATCTGTAAATTGCTTTCCTTGATCGGCATCATCTTCCATGTGTCTAACAAGCGCAGGAATGAAAACTGCATTAATTGCACCACCGGCTATCAGAATGTAAATAATGTTTGGAATGCTGTTTGCAACTGAGTAAGTGTCGGAGAAAATTCCAGTACCAATTGCGGCGACTAAAGCAATGTCTCGAAAAACTCCAGTAACTCGACTGGCAAGAGTGCCAGCCGCCATTCCTGAGGTCTGTCCGATGAATGATGACACTGTCTTCTCTAACCACCTATTCGTGAACTAAGTTGTCGGATGCTTGACAGAACGCCGGTCCCGTTGCCGCTTTATGAAATTACTTAGAGCCAGCAGAACAAGGAGTCCAAAGGCTCCCCACACCAGAGTACGGGCGAACTGACTGTAAGCGGCTGAAGAGATTTGCATATTTTCAACTTCACCAAAGCGTTCACCATTAGGAGCAATTAACTGCGCCTGCACTTCTACGACACCAGCGCCACGCAAAGTAATAGCAACTGGAACCGTTATGCGTTGACCGCTACCAACCTGGATCAACTCACTAGGGACAGCTGAGAATCGAGAAGTGGCTGTACTCGTGAGATCAATACTTACTGAGACTTCGCGATCACTTTCGTTAACTATGGTGATCGGGATCTCGGAGCTTTCCTCAGGTGTAGTAATTCGCGATGAGGCTTGGATACTCACTGCGCCGAGAAATGAATCAAGCATTGCAAGATTTTTGGATAAGTAGTTAGCTGCATCAGCCTCAGATCCCCATAGATCAGAGAATCCTAAGATTCGCGAGGCGTCAAAGCCCGCCGCTAAATCTTTATCGACAAATAGCGATGACAAAATTTCTGCCTCGCTTCGCAACTTGTTAGCGATTCGAATTGTCGGTCGAGTCAACTGATTTTCGTAATCGGAAACTAATGAAACGAAGTTTTGTGTTGGCTCCGCTGCTGCTACTAAATCTAAAGAGACGAGTTGCATCCAATTGTGATCACTTAATGCTGCAACAAGTGAGGCAAGTCTTTCGGCTGAAATTTTCCAGTTAGTTGGTGCCATCACGATGATCGAACGAGGGCTTTGAGGTGACTCTGCAGTCATCATTGCGATCTCATTTCGAATACACGTTACTGTCTTGAAAAATGCCGCATCACTTTCGTCAGCCCCAGCTAGACATTGGGAAGCCGCAAGATCATGTACCAACACTGGATTGGAAGCAGAGTTTGTCGCAGCACTGGTCGTCTCGCGCGAATTTCCACGCAAGAATTCATTCGAGACAATAGTTTTGATGCCCTGCTCATTTAACAAAGCTACGGTTTTGCGATCTGCCACACCTTTAACTGGCGCATAAAAGATAGGACGACCCAAAGCAATTGAGCGCGTTAGATCTAACGCATCAACGAGATCACGTTGTTGATTGGCTATGGACAAAGCAGTCAAGTCAGTATGACCAAACGGCAAATATGTTGCAGTAGGCGCCAAGCTATCGATCGCAGCGGTGAGCTCCAGTGGAATTGTGGAGTCCGAGTTCGTTGCCAACTGACTTACCCAAGTACGCAGAGCCGAATCTTGTAGCCAGGAAATTCTTGAATCAGGCGGATTAGAAATCAAATTTAGTAATCGCTGTGCTTCGTTGAGATCATTCTTTGGGCTGTTGACCTCACCGTTTGCCAAGTGGTTATTCAATGTGGTTAACGGAATAACAAATGCAACGTTGGTTGGTTTTATGTCCGCATTAAAAAACCATGGGGTTGGAATAACGGCAGCCTGATCTGCTTCAGCCAAAGTAGGTCTGACTCCAAACCCGTACACCCCAGCCGCATTCAGGCCCAATACTTCTTCGCCACGAAATGCAATCTGCCAAGTCCTAGTTGTGCCAGGAGCAACGTTTCTTAAAACTGCGAATTTGTCACTTTCAATTAAAGTCCGTGCACTCATTGGATCTGCCAGGAGTTCACCTAGTTCGGTCCGTGATTCAATTGCGGGCGTTGACACCAGATTCATTTCGATGGAATCAATGGTCGCTTCCGAATTGTTTGTGAAAGTTCCCGACAAACGCACGAGATGATTTGTGCTTAGAGTGCCGCCAGAGTCAGCAAGTGCCGAAATTCTAAGGTCAGTGATTTGAACTGAGTTAGCGTCTGCGGCTCGTGAAGTTGTCAGCTGTAGTGACAATAGCGCCAGCGATAGAAATCCGATCGCAATAAACCTCAAAGAGTTAAGAGATTTGCCCGACCGAGATAACCAATTGCTAGGTGAGTATTGGGACTCACGTTGTCGGCTCACTTTGTAAGAATACCTGCAAATATTGGACTTTTGGCAATTACATCTAGGCTAGGTGATGTTATGGACAACTCATCGCCACAGGCAATAGCGACAAGAACCGTAACGGCGGCTCTTGGGCAAATGTCAGATGTCATGGAGCTTGCACAGTTGTTTAGTAATGCCGGCTTTGAGTTCGCAATTGTTGGCGGACCGGTGCGCGACCTAATTCTTAACCGCGAAATTACGGACTTAGATTTCACAACTAATGCCCATCCAGAGCAGATACTAACTCTGGTGACTCCGTGGGCCGATACGGTTTGGGATATTGGAATTGCATTCGGCACAGTTGGCGCTCGTCGAAAAGATTTTCAAGTAGAAATTACTACTTACCGCTCTGAGATTTATAGTGATGAAAGTCGAAAGCCAGAAGTTAGTTTTGGCACCTCGCTTGAGGCGGATTTAGTTCGGCGCGATTTCACGATAAACGCGATGGCAGTGAAGTTACCTGAACTTACTTTTGTAGATCCCTTTGGCGGAGTCGATGACTTAAGTAAACGTGTCATTCGCACACCCCGAGAACCAGAACTATCTTTTTCAGATGACCCATTGCGCATGATGCGAGCAGCAAGATTTGCCAGTCAATTAGGTTTCACACCGGTTGTTGATGTTTTGTTAGCTGCAACTGAAATGTCAGATCGGATAAAGATTGTTTCCGCAGAAAGAGTCAGAGACGAATTCAGCAAATTGATAATGGGAAGTCATCCAGCCGTTGGACTTGAAATCTTGGAGGGCACAAAGCTTGCTGAGTATGTGATTCCCGAACTGCCTGCTTTGCAACTTGAAATAGACGAACACCATAAACATAAAGACGTCTATGAACACAGCCTGATTGTGTTACAGCAAGCTATTGACTTGGAAACAACGCACGTTCCTAATTGCGAACCAGATTTAGTTTTGCGATTGGCTGCACTTCTACATGACATCGGCAAACCAAAGACCCGCAGATTTGAATCAGGCGGAGGAGTTAGTTTTCATCATCACGAAGTTGTTGGCGCAAAGATTGCGCGCAAGCGTTTGACGGCAATGCGCTACCCAACTGAGGTAATTGATGCAGTCTGCAAACTTACTGAACTTCATTTGCGTTTCCATGGTTATGGACAAGGACAGTGGACTGATTCAGCAGTGCGCAGATATGTCAGAGATGCGGGCGATGAATTAGTACGTCTGCACAAATTGACTCGAGCAGATTGCACAACAAGAAATCCCAGACGAGCTGCAATTCTTGCTGCGACGTACGACGATCTGGAAGATCGAATTGCAATTTTGGCCGAGCAGGAAGAATTGAATTCGATCAGACCTGACTTAGACGGCAACGACATCATGGCGATACTCGATGTGCCTTCGGGTCCAATGGTTGGTAAGGCATACAACTACTTGTTAGAAGTTCGACTAGATGAAGGACCACTGACAAGAGAACAAGCGATTGAACGCCTTACAACTTGGTGGAATTCACAAACCTAAAGTGAAGTGACGTTCGCGCGGTATTTTCTAAGTAAAAAGAATGCCAAGCTAGTGCTGCAACTCAGCAACACAACAGTGTATGAAGCAGCGACGTTTACATTCTCTCTAATACCTTCAATCAGGGCGTAACTCGTTATACCTAACACCAAAGAAATATTTATCATCATGTCGAATATGGAAAATACCCGGCCGCGATGAGCATCATCAATGGTTCGCTGAATGGTGGTGTCAGCATTGATCTTCAATAACTGGCCAGCAAAACCTAGCGTGGCAGCAGTGGCACAGATAGCTGGCAAAGTTCCCACTTGATAACCAACAAAACTAGTCAGAACGCTAACCCCAGTAGCTAGTGTCATTGCTGCAATCAAGTGCACTTGGCGATGTGGCGAAACATCAGAGCCAGATTTTGATTTATCAGTGCGATCACTAAGCAAGAACGTGCTCAGGATTGCCGCGGTAAATGCACCGGTTGCCGCAGCGCCAGCACAAAGTCCAAAATCTAATACCGCTTGATCGGCAGTCGTAGCGGTATGCCAAGAATTGCGCGAGAGTAAAAGCGCATGAACCGTTAAAGCCCCAAATGCCCATCTTTGCAACGCGACAGCAGTCATGCTGCTTAGTGCTCGACCTGAACGAACCATGTACTTGAAACCAGCAACTAGTCCCGACACTGCATTTCTAAATTCGTCGCGCATTGCTGATTCAACTAGATAAGGTCCAAGAATATCCTTTGGTGTAATTCGAATCGCAATCAATGAAGCAATACCTGCAAGTACTGAACCGGCGATAACTAAACCAGCATTAACTGCATCAGAGTTTTCCAAAATGTTTTGCGTAGCAATGCCTAGGGCTGCGGCTACCGAGGCTGCAGTAGTTCCCAAGGTAGGAAAGAGTGCGTTAGCTGGGACTAAGTCATCTCCATCAACCACATGGGGAAGCGAAGCCGACAATGCAGCTTGCACGAATCTATTCACACCAAGACTGATCAAGACAAGGACTGCAAGGATCAGGCTGGCTGAACTACTGGCAATAACTACAGCAATTGCAATCATTGTTACGACGCGCAGCATGTTGGCACGAATCAAAATCGTGCGACGGGACCAGCGATCGATGAAGACCCCGACAAAGGGAGCGACAATTGAATATGGCAAAAGCAAAATGCCAAATGCCAAAGCAATCTTTCGAGGATCTGATTCACGTTGTGGTGAGAACAAAACAAAGGTTGCTAATGCAGTTTGAAGTAGACCATCGCCCGCTTGACCAAAAATTCGTACTGCAAGTAATTCACGTGAATTGGCATGTCGCAAGACCGAGAAGGACTTAACACTTGGTCGATTCACATAATTCACGTTACCTCCAATTAGCCAAAATGAATGGCACGCGAAAGCAGAAGTTGAAAAAACTAAAGGCCCCTAGTTTGCACTAGGAGCCCTTAGTTAAGGAGGCCGCTTTTGTGTTAATTACACCCGTTGCGTAACGGTTCTAGAATTTTGTTTTCCTGCAGTTAACTTTCTTGCAGTTATTTTCCAGCAATGAAGTCTTCAACTTCTTGACGGCATTTGGTGTCGTCGTACTGAACTGGTGGGCTCTTCATGAAGTAGCTTGATGCACTCAGGATTGGACCACCGATGCCACGATCTTTCGCGATCTTGCAAGCACGTATTGCATCAATGATTACACCAGCAGAGTTTGGCGAATCCCAAACTTCCAACTTGTACTCAAGGCTCAACGGTACATCGCCAAATGCGCGACCCTCTAGACGAACAAAGGCCCATTTGCGATCATCAAGCCAAGCCACGTAATCACTTGGGCCAATGTGGACATTGCGCGGATCGATCTTGTCGCGCAATTGTGACGTCACAGACTGAGTCTTTGAAATCTTCTTTGATTCCAAACGATCGCGTTCAAGCATGTTCATGAAGTCCATGTTTCCGCCAACATTGAGTTGGTAGGTGCGATCAACGGTTACGCCACGATCTTCAAATAGCTTCGCAAGAACGCGGTGAGTGATTGTGGCACCAACCTGGCTCTTGATGTCATCGCCAACGATTGGTACACCAGCGGCAGTGAACTTGTCAGCCCACTCTTTTGTGCCAGCAATGAATACTGGAAGCGCATTGACGAAACCAACGCCTGCATCAATCGCGCACTGTGCATAAAACTTGGCAGCTTCCTCCGAACCAACCGGAAGGTAGCAAACTAAAACATCAACCTTGGCATCTTTAAGCGCCTTAACAACATCAACTGGTGAGTCATCTGATTCAACAACCATGTCGCGGTAGTACTTACCAAGTCCGTCATATGTGTGGCCGCGAAGAACTGTAATTCCAGTTGGCGGTACATCAGAGAATTTGATGGTGTTGTTCTCGCTGGCAAAGATTGCGTCCGAAAGATCTTGGCCAACCTTCTTTGCATCAACATCGATTGCAACGACAAACTTCACATCTTTAACGTGATAATCGCCGAATTGCACATGCATAAGTCCTGGAACTTGTGCCTTTGGATCGGCGTCTTTGTAATACTCAACGCCCTGTACTAGCGATGATGCGCAGTTACCTACGCCAACGATCGCTACTCTAACTTCACTCACTGTAAGCCTCCTAGTTGTCAGTGAATTTTTCTTGCGGTCTTACTTGTTATTAACTTGCGAGTTGCTGCCACCTGCGGTGCCTTGCGCTTGTTCTCGCGAGATAAGTTCATTTAGCCAACGCACTTCACGCTCGAGCGCATCTAGGCCATGTTGTTGAAGTTCTAAAGTGTAAGAATCTAAACGTTCCCGACCTTTAGATAAATTTGATTGAAGGTTTGCCAATCGTTCTTCCACGCGGCTACGACGCCCCTGCAGAATGTGAATCCGAGTGCTCACTTCGGTTTGACCAAATAGCGACATTCGAACTGCGAAGGTATCGTCATCCCACGCACCAGGTCCGCTATCCGCGACTAAGGCATTGAAGTGGGTTCGGCCGGCGTCGGTTAAGGCGTATGTAATTCGAGCCCGCTTTGGATACTTCCCAGTACCAACTTCATCCTGTTCAACAAGGAGTCCGCGCTCAACTAACGACTTAAGTGTTGGGTACAAAGCGCCATAAGAAATGGTGCTAAAGAGCCCAAGCACCGAAATCAAGCGCTTTCTAAGTTCATAACCATGCTGTGGGGTTTGGGCCAGAACGCCAAGAATTGCTAGCTCGAGAGCCTGCGATCTTGCGGACATAGCGCCTCCAACCCCGAAAAATTAGGATAACTGGATGTATCAAACTGATACATCCAAATAATACACGGTTGATAGTTTCCAGCAAATCTGGCCCGGCAGCCTTAACTTCGACCGCAAAACCCCAACGGCCATAGGGTTGTCAAGTGAGTAGGCCAGGATCGCATCAAAGTATCTCCGGGATTCGGGCTGGCGGCGTAAGTTCGGAACCTCCTCGCCCGATTCCATATCCGGCTGAGGATGTAGCAGATCCGGTTCGTCCGCGCCATGTTTTAGATTACGTTTTAGCTCGTCGCGCAGTGCTCGAACAAATCAAACACGATGCATTGTTACGAGAACAAGTTTGTGATGCTGATCCATATCTATTGCGAGCAGCAAAGCATCACGGGGAAAACACTGAACGCATTTGTCCGATGTGCGCTAAGAGCGAACTAGTTCATGTGACGTACATCTTCGGTGATGATCTTGGCTACTTATCGGGAAGAGTTAAAACCACAAGCGAATTAAAGGTTTTAGCCTACGAGTATGGACATTTCCGCGTTTATGTAGTTGAAGTTTGTAGTTCTTGTGGTTGGAATCATCTGCACATGTCATATGTATTAGGAGATGGCGCGCCTCGCACTCCACCGCGAGAGCCTCGAGATGTGTTGAAATAGAGGAATGGCAAACTATCCCCGCAAAAACAAGCGTGGCATCATGCGCTTTATTCCTTCACTGAAGCAACTCGTGCTGCTTGCAGTATTCGGAATCGTAGCGGGATTAGTAGCAATCGCTGTTGCTATAAAGTTTGTTGCAATTCCACAGGCCAGTGAAATCGCAACTGCCCAAACCACAATTTTGTATTACGACGATGGTGTTACTGAATTGGCAAGACTAGGCGACGCCAATCGAGTCTCAGTAGATTTTTCTGAGATCCCGGTTGTCTCACAGCAAGCTATGTTGGCTGCTGAAGATCGTGAGTTTTACAATCACGGCGGCTTTTCTATTCGAGGTATTTCGCGGGCGATCGTCACAAACGTTATGGGAGCTGCAGGAGCTGGTGGCGGTTCTACCATTACTCAGCAATACGCAAAAAATGCCTACCTAACTCAGGAGCGCACACTATCTCGTAAAGCCAAAGAACTTATCCTGTCAATCAAACTTGAAACTTTGATTAGTAAGGATCAAATCCTTGCGGACTACATGAACACAATCTATTTTGGTCGAAACGCTTATGGAATTGAAAGCGCAGCAAATCTGTATTTTGGAAAACGTGCGCTTGACTTAAATCTTGCGGAGTCTGCGTTTCTTGCCGCAATTGTTCAGGCACCGAATGGGTTATCACCTGAGGAGAACTTGAGTGGATTAACCCAAAGATGGAACTATGTCTTAGATGGCATGGTGACTCAAGGTTGGTTAAGTCAAGATGAGCGCTCCTCAGTTATGTTTCCGATGTACCACACCGAACCTCCGATACAAACGTTTTCTGGTCCACAAGGTCACCTGATCGAACAGGTCAGGCAAACGATGTACACAAACGGGATCTCGGAAGAATTGATAAACCTTGGCGGACTCCGGGTAGTTACTACTTTTAATAAGCAAGCACAGGATGCAATGGTCCTAGCTGTTGCTGAAGAAGGCCCTAAAGAAAACATCGAAGGTTTGAGAATAGGCGTGGCATCAATGCGCCCAGAAACTGGCGAAGTGGTTGCGATGTACGGCGGAGCGGACTACTTAGCGAATCAACTTAATAATGCAACGCAAATGATTGGACAAGCTGGCTCCACTTTCAAAGCCTTCACATTGGCAGCTGGCATAGAAAATGGTTCATCGCTGTCCACAGCATTTAGTGGAAAGAATAAAACTAAGGTCGACAATTACGTCGTAGTTAATTACGGCGGACAGTCATTCGGTGATCGCGTTACCTTACTTAAGGCAACCGAAAGTTCAATCAACTCAGCATTTGTCGAACTAGCAGAATCTGTCGGACGCGAAACTGTGCTTGAAGCTGCAATTCGCGCTGGTATTCCTGCGGACGCCGTCGGCATGGAGCCAAACCTTGCATTCACGCTGGGCACTGCAAGTCCACACGTCGTTGACATTGCCGCAGCATATGCAACGTTTGCTTCCCGTGGCCTGCAGGTTGAGCCTGCATATATAAAGACGATCACCACTGGTTCAGGCGAAACCCTTTATAAGTTAAGTCCAAAACCAGTTCAAGCATTTAGTACTGATGTTGCCGACATCGTTACTTATGCACTTCAAAAGGTTGTCCAAGTTGGAACAGGTAGAGCTGCGAAAGCATTAGGGCGACCAGTCGCAGGTAAGACTGGAACAACTGACGACAACAAGTCAGCGCTTTTCGCTGGCTACACACCTGAGTTAGCAACAGCTGTGATGTTTGTTAAGGATGGACCAGATGGCCAACCTGTTTCACTTTCGGGAACCGGCGGAATGTCATCAGTTACTGGTGGCTCTTATCCAGCGCGAATCTTTACTTCATACATGAAGGGCGCGCTTAAAGACTTGCCTGTGCAATCGTTCCCTGGCCTACCTTCAGGTCAGCCAAACGGGGCAAATCCAACCGAAAGCCCATCGCCATCAGCGGCTCCTTCGCTTGCCCCAGTTGATCCGACCGCGCCAGTTAGTGTTCCCGACCTAATGGGAACCCCATCTGATCAGGCGATTTCGATTTTGCAGGGCTTAGGACTTAATCCAGTTCTGGAATTACAAGAAGGCTCGAATGCATCCTTGCCGTTGTACGTTCTGGAGCAGTCAGTTGCGGTTGGATCGTTGTCGTTACCTGGGACGAATGTCACCTTAAAAGTGGTTAACGCGATTCCGTAACCGGAAACTAATCGAGCCCAGTTACACAATCAAAGCTAGACGTAGTGTTTCTAACATTGCAATCCAAAGTGTCACCAACCGAAATTGTCATGTCGTTACTCCAAAGCATTGAAACATGCATGTGTGGTGGTTCGACAAAATCTAGATTCTGGCCGTTATAACTAAATGGCGACCTTACTTTTCCAATGGCTTGAGAAACTCCTTCGGCAATTGCTATTCCTCGTTTGCGCAGCGAACTAGCATTGCTTGGCGCAGCCATTGCTACTCCGTGCGCGGTACCACCACTGACAACAATTAAGCGCTTGTTGTTTCCACTATCGATTTGTTGGTAGCCAACTGTTTGGCGATGAGTCATGTCATGAATTTGAAGAACTGTTCCACAGGCTTGCAAAGCGCTTGGTTCACCTAGCCACAACTTTGTTCCAATGCGCACTTCAACATCTAAATCAAAGTTGTAACTTTGCATCATCTTTTTGAATGATTGAACTTGCTTATCAGACACATGAGAAAGACTTATGCACTTCGGAAGCGAAAACTTAGTAGACAGCTCTTCGTACAGAACAATCCAATTCCAGGCGTCCGTCATGCTTTGCGAAAGATTCGCGCCATTGAAGGCAGAAGAGATTTCTGTAGTCGCATCGACTTTGATAGCGGGCTGCACAATTGGTAGATGAAGTGAAAGTCCTAAAACTTTTAAATCATTAATGTTTGCGATCGATTGCATATCAAAGTGCAGCATTCCAAATCGGGATAGCGAAGTCTTACCTTCTAGGTAAACATTCTTAGCGCCAGCTGATCTCACCGCTGCTAAATCCAAATTGCTTACTGTAACGATGATCCGATCCGAGTTATGTTCCAAATGTTGGCGCCATTGGTTAACCGCAGATTCATCACTGGAATTAAATGGCTCCAAAACTAAAATCTCACCTGGAAAATCTGCCAGCGATTGGCCTAACTCCCAAACAGTGCCAATTGCAATCCGGTTACATCCGAGTCGGGAGGCTTCATCGGCTAATACGTCTCGACCAAAACCGTAACCATTGCCCTTAATCACGGGAACTAATTCGGCACCAGCAGCGGCATAACTATTCATTACCGAAACCAAATGACTCCGAAATTTAGTTGCATCAACTTTGAGCGAAAATGTCATTTGCTATCTCCGCCTCGACATATAGGCATCAAAGGCCTTGGCCCAGATCGGCGAAAGTACATAATCCCATTCACCCACATATTCTTGCGCGTACCCACCAGTTCCAAGCTTGAATTGAATCAATCCAAACAAATGATTATTGGAATCCAGGGTGTCAGAGATACCGCGCATGTCATAGATGTCCGCCCCTTCGCTAAGAGCAGTCCTTATCATTTCCCATTGAATGGCATTACTCGGACGTAAATCCCGAGCAGCAGTTGTAGAAGCACCGTATGAATACCAAGAATGATTTCCCACCCGAGTCATAGTGGTTGCCGCAATCGCGCCTTCGTGATCGGGATGTGTTGCAATCATCAATGAAATTCGCTCGATTGTTTCTTCGCGCATTGCAGTCCACATAGTTTGGAAGTAGGAAAGTGAGCGCGGGGTGAAGTGATCACGCTTTGCAGTTTCGATGTAGCAAGTATGAAAAATATCTAAGTCAGAAATTGTGCCTTGACGAACTGTGACACCTTCTTTTTCGGCTTTGCGAATATTTCTTCGCCACTGCTGATTGAAGCCTTCGAAAATTTGTTCTTCAGTTTTGCCGGCAAGATCAATTTGAAAAACGAAACGGGGTTGGTAATCACCAAATCCGGAAGCTTCAGCTTTACGTTGTTTCCAACCCATAGTTTTTAATTGGCTTAGTAACGCAACGCCTGATTGATTCACTTCATCAGGCTTAACTTCACCTATGACTTTTGCAGACGCTTCGGCAATTGCGGCTTTCAAGGTTTCGGCATGCCAACGTCGAACCCAAGTGTGCGGACCCATTTTGATTTGAAATACTCCGCGGTCTTTGGCAAAAACTATGAGTGCATTGAGTGCGCGTTCAACGTCGCTACTGTTTGCCCAATCTAAATCTGGTCCTTCAGGAAGGTACGCAAGATACTTCTCTACTTTTGGAACTTTGCGCAACAAAATCAAACCAGCTCCGACAAGTTCGTCGCCAACAAACCAACCTAGTGATTGTGAAGTCCAGCCAGCTTTAGTTTTACCCCAAGCAGGTGTTTGTAAAAATGACACCGATGAGCGCCCTGCAATGTATGACAGGTGCTTCTCGGAACTTATTTGGCGAACCTGCACGTATTCAATCTACCTAGGGATATGGGTGTCTAATGGGATTTAGATTTACAGCGACTTACGCAGGAGTTCTAAATCAGCGGAGACGCCGTCAAATGGTGTTTCCAAAACAATTGGAGCTTTAGCAGTTTTTAGACAATTGATTATGTTGTCCATACCAATAGAACCTTCGCCAAGATTCGCATGACGATCGGCTCCAGAATCAAATGAGTCCCGGCTGTCGTTGCAATGAATCAAGTCAATGCGCCCGGTGATTCCAAGAATCGTGTCAGCAAGTTCTCCCATATCAATTCCACCGGCATGCGCATGACACGTGTCTAGACAAAATCCAACTCCGGTGTCACCGACTGCGCCCCAAAGTCCTTTGATGGACTCCAATCTTCGAGCCATGGAGTTTTTGCCACCAGCAGTGTTTTCAATTAGGACTGGAACTTTCATATCTAACTGAGCTAATGCTTTAACCCAGTTATCAATTCCTGCTTGCGGGTCATCGCCATCAGTTACGTGCCCGCCGTGAACAATTACGGCTTTGGCACCAACTGAAGCAGCAGCGTCAACATCAGTTTGAAGGAGTTTGCGGCTAGGAATTCGAACTTTATTATTGGTTGTAGCAACGTTGATGATGTACCGGGCGTGCACGTAAATGCCTATGTTTGCGGCTTCGGAGCTAGCCTTTAGACCTTCAGCGCCATCTGCGTGCGGGAAAACTGAACCCTTCCAGCCCTGGGGGTCTGCCAAAAAGATCTGGATATGGTCTAAGCCCATTTCCTTGGCAGTAGCGATGGGGTCATCGCCTCCAACATGTGATCCGATAGCAATATTTCCCATGAATTAAGGGTACTTGGCGAGGCTTACCTAAGGTTTATCGCCCAATCAAATCCAAATCCAGACCTGCTTGGGCCTGTGCACAAGGTTTTTTGGGCCGGTAAAAATGCCCTAGACTAAAGGTTCTTGATCCCTCCTGCCACGGAAAGACCGTGGCCGATTAGTCCATAGGAGGTGGGTATCAGTATGCGTCACTACGAAGTTGTAGTAATTCTCGATCCCGAGCTCGAAGAGCGAACAGTTGCACCATCACTTGATGCGTTTCTTAACGTAGTCAAGACTGACGGCGGCACAGTTGGCAAAGTCGATATCTGGGGTCGTCGCCGTTTGGCTTACGAAATCAACAAAAAGGGCGAAGGAATCTACGCCCTACTAGACATCAATTGCTCACCAGCAGCAGTTGCAGAACTCGATCGTCAGTTGGGACTTAATGAATCAGTGCTTCGCACTAAAGTCATGCGTCTCGACGTGAAGTAGAGGCCCATCATGGCACAAGGCGATGTTGTAGTAACAGTTATTGGAAACCTAACCGGTGATCCAGAACTTCGTTTTACTCCAAATGGCCAGGCTGTCGCATCATTCACAGTTGCTTCAACAACTCGAATGCTCGACAAAGCGACCAATGAATGGAAAGACGGCGACACATTGTTTTTGCGTTGCAGCGTCTGGCGTCAATATGCCGAGAACGTAGCCGAATCCTTGACAAAGGGAACTCGCGTTTTAGTTACTGGCCGTTTGAAGCAACGTTCATATGAAACTAAGGAAGGCGAAAAGCGCACCGTAGTTGAAATGGACGTCGATGACGTCGGTCCAGCTCTACGTAATGCCACTGCAAAAGTTAGTCGGGTTGCACGTACCGACAGCGGCTACAACGGCGGCGGCGGAGCAGCACCATCCGAAGATCCTTGGGCCGCACCTGCGCCTGCAGGAGACGAACCTCCGTTCTAACGAACGATCCCATCCAACTCAACATTTGTTGAACAACCATTCCGGATAGAACCGGGCTTCCAAAGGAGCACCACAATGGCAAAGCCACCAATTAAGAAATTCAAGCCGAAAGTTTGTGCATTCTGCAGCAAAAACGCTGCAGTAATTGACTACAAAGACATTCCAACCTTGCGCAAGTTCATTTCTGATCGCGGCAAGATTCGCGCACGTCGAGTTACAGGCAACTGCACTCAGCACCAGCGCGATATTGCTAACGCAGTTAAGAACGCACGCGAGATTTCATTACTTCCATACACCTCAACAGCACGATAAGGAGAGATGACTTATGAAACTTATTTTGACTCAAGAAGTCACTGGCCTTGGTAGTGCAGGCGACGTTGTAGATGTGAAGCCAGGATTTGGTCGCAACTTTCTAGTCCCACAAGGTCTTGCAACAGCATGGACTCGTGGCGGCGAGAAGCAAGTAACTCAGATCAAGCGTGCTCGCAACAAGCGTTCAGTTCGCGATCTAGATCACGCATTGGAAATCAAAGCAGCTCTTGAAGCCGCTCCAATTGTGATTTCAGCTCGTGCTGGCAGTGAAGGACGCCTATTTGGTTCCATCACTGTTGGGGATATCGCTTCTGCAATCCGCGTGGTTGATGTTGATAAGCGCAAGATTGTTCTTGCCTCACCAATCAAAACTGCCGGTCGCCACGAAATCACAGTTCGCCTACATGCAGATGTTTTGGCCACTGTTGTTCTCGATGTCCGAGGCAGCAAGAAGTAATAAACCTTTACTAAGAATGCCCACGATTTTTCGTGGGCATTCTTTTTGTCACAAATGTTTTACCCGACCTATTTTGTATTCGCTGGATACCTAAAGGTGTGCGAGAATTAAGTCATGACTTCAACAATGACTTTGCATACAAACCACGGCGATATCAACATCAACATTTTTGATAATCACGCGCCAAAGACCGTTAAAAACATTCTTGGCTTAGCCGATGGCTCAGTTGAATGGACACATCCAGCAACTGGTCAAAAATCAAATGATCCGCTTTACAACGGAACTATTTTCCACCGCATCATTCCTGGCTTCATGATCCAAGCTGGAGACCCACTCGGTCAAGGTACCGGAGGTCCTGGCTTTAAATTTGAAGACGAACCACATCCAGAATTAGTCTTTGATCGCCCTTACCTACTTGCCATGGCAAATGCTGGACCAAATACAAACGGTTCCCAATTCTTCATCACAGTTGCACCAACAACATGGCTGAACTTCAAGCACACAATCTTTGGCGAAGTCGCAGATCAAGCAGGTCGCGATGTTGTTGATGCGATTGCTAATGTGCCAACTGGACAAATGGATCGTCCAGTTAATGACGTGGTAATCGAAAGCGTTACTGTCTCTCGAGGTTAAGCGTGAGCAATACCTGTTTTAGACATACCGACAGCGAGGCTTATGTATCGTGCGGTCGTTGTGACCGCACGATATGTCCCGACTGCATGATCAGCGCTCCCGTTGGATTCCAATGTCCAGAGTGTGTTGCCGCTGCGCAAGTTGCATTACCCAAAACTAAATTTGGGGGTTCATTTAACACGGTTCCAAAAGTTACGCGCGCAATCTTGATTACTTGCGTCAGCATTTTTGCTTTGTCATTGTTATTTGGCAGCTTTGCAATTTCCTTTGGAATGATTCCGGCTGCAATCGCACAGGGAGAGTGGTGGCGATTATTTACCTCCACTTTGCTACACGGCAGTATCCTGCATCTGCTGTTTAACATGTACGCGCTTTACTGGCTAGGACCACAATTGGAGCGCTCGCTCGGGCACATGAGATTTGCTGCCCTTTATGTTTTGTCAGCGCTTGGTGGCTCAGTAGCCTCTTATTGGTTCTCGGACCTGAATACCGTTTCAGTAGGTGCCAGCGGTGCAATCTTTGGACTAATCACAGCGACGATTGTTATCGGCCGCGAAATGCGCACCGATGTTTCCCAACTAGTTGTGCTGCTTGGCATCAACGTCGTGATCGGATTCTTGCAACCAGGCATCGATTGGCGTGCCCACTTTGGTGGGGCAGTCACGGGAGCTGCGGTTGCCTTTATTTACACCAAGGGCACCAGGCTAAATCGCGATCAAATCCACCGTGCTGGGTTGGCTGGAATTTTTGCGGTTTTGGTCCTAGCTACCTTCGCCAGAAATGCCCAAGTCTCCGCCTTACTTGGAATCTAGCTGCTTTCGACAGCAGGAATTCGTGGCTGAAATCTGGCGTCGGCTGATAGTTGCCTAAGCCCAAAGAATTGCAGTGCACTGGAAAAATACAGGTAAGGTTTAAGCATGCCTAAGTCAAAGTTACGAAAGTCAAAAGAGCCCGCCTACACGCCACCACCGGCCAAGGCGCCAGAGTCATTCAAAGTTGGAAATCCAGTCTGGTTAGCCCCAGCTATGGTGACAATGTTTATCGTGGGACTGCTGTGGATAGTGGTTTTCTATCTAGTAGGTAGCCAAGTGCCACTAATGTCCGATTTGGGCAATCTGACCAACGTTTTAATTGGCTTTGCCCTTATTGGCGTTGGATTTGCGCTAGCCACTCGCTGGAAGTAAATGACATGGGTGTAATTCCTCCCCAGCGGTGGATAACCCTGTGGATAACTAAATGAGAAGTCTTTCAAGGCGAACTAAAACCACGTTGGTCACCGGGTCAGCCGCTCTAGCTGGATTCCTATTCGTAGCCAGTGGAATTACGGCTGACGGCACCAATTTGCGCACCGGTGGACTAGAAGACCTTCGCAGCTTGGTTCTGGACCGAGCTAACAAAGTCGGGGTATTGCAATCCGAGGTCGATACTTTGGCCACTGAGGTTAATGACTTATCGATTACCAAGGTTGATCCCGCACTAAGTTCAAAAATTACTCAGCTTGAACAAGCTACTGGTCTAACACCAGTTTCTGGATCGGCGCTTCGAATCTCACTTGATGATGCGCCGCGCGATCCAGGTACGCCGCTGGCAGACGGTGTTGTACCCGATGATCTTGTAGTGCATCAACAAGATGTGCAATCAGTTGTTAATGC
>JAIOWT010000007.1 GCA_021742025.1 Candidatus Nanopelagicales bacterium | reverse complement strand
AGTTAAGTACGAGATCGAAGTTTTAGGTATTGATGTGAGTGCTCACGTAATGAGCTTTTATCGCCAGATGTTAATTGAGTTGAATGCAGTTCCAGCCAATCACTTGCTGACAGTGCGCTCACAGTCCAGTGTGCTTATTGCTGGAGTTAAAGTCGCTACTCAAACTCCACCAATTCGTTCCGGTAAACGAGTTGCATTCATAACGCTAGAAGATTCAACTGGTCCAGTTGATGCCACATTCTTTGAGGAAGCTCAAGATCAATATGCCGCCACACTTTTTCACTCTTGGCTGCTTTTAGTCAGTGGCACAGTCCGTCGAACCGGTCCGCGTGGAGTTTCGATACTTGCCAATGGCTGCTGGGAATTATCCGAGGTCTACCAACATTGGAAACGTGGGGGAGTTAAAGCAGTTCAGGACTTAATTCGAAATGTTCCAGTGCACCAACTAGATCCAGTAGCTCCAACTCAAATTTGGGAGCATGCAAGTGGGTTTAGGTCCTCGCCTTATGCAGACGTTCGACCCGCAGGGTCGGATATCGCACGATCTATGCGATCAGCCGCAAAGATGGCACCATGAGCCGTTCGCAATTGAATCGAGGAAACTCGGCACCAAGCCCGCAAGGGGACGATGCTGGCTGCAACATTCTGCATATAGATATGGATGCCTTCTTCGCTCTGGTTGAAGTTCGCGAGAATCCAAGCCTCGTTGGCAAACAAGTAATCGTTGGATACGACGGTAACCGTGGCGTCGTATTGTCAGCAACTTATGAAGCCCGAAAACTCGGCGTGCATTCCGCAATGCCAATGTCACGAGCGCTTCGCTTGGCTCCACATGCAATTGTCGTGGAGCCGGATCATGAGAAGTATTCTGAAGTTTCTGAAAATGTAATGGCAATTTTTGAATCGGTAACACCTTTAGTGCAACCACTGTCCGTTGATGAAGCATTCCTAGATATTTCTGGGGCAAAAAAACTAATGGGAACTCCCAGCCAAATTGGTGAAGTAATTAGAGCGCGAGTTAGCGATGAGCAGGGAATAACTTGCTCAGTTGGCGTAGCTTCAACCATGTTCGTAGCAAAATTGGCAACTAACTTTGCAAAACCTGATGGCTTACATGTTGTACCTGCCGACAAAGTGATCGAGTTCTTACACCCACTGCCAATTGGCGCGCTTTGGGGCGTTGGTGAAAAAACTGCTGAGCAACTTGCCCGCCTTGGATTAGTAAATGTCTCAGACATTGCAAATACTCCAGTTAAGACTTTGGCAAGAGTGATCGGTCAAGCAGCTGCTGAACACTTATATGAACTTTCTTGGGGTCGAGATCCTAGAGTCGTAACGCCTAACCAAGCTGAAAAAAGTATTGGTGCAGAACGAACTTTTGAAGCAGATATTGATGATCCAGAAGAGATTCTGGCTCAGATCCTGGATCTGAGTAACAAGGTGGCTAAGCGCCTACGTGCTGCTAACTACTTTTCCCGGACCATCACAATCAAAGTCCGATTCGCTGACTTCACATCAGTGACCCGAAGTAAATCTCTGCCCGCCTCAACCGACTTGGCAACAGATATCTACGCAACAAGCAAGAGCCTGTTTGAAGCTATGCATTTGCAGCGAGCTCGAATTCGGTTGGTTGGAGTGCGGGCTACGGGATTGTTCCCAACCAGTGAGTCTTCAGTTCAATTGGAGTTTTCAGAGCGCGACTCAGGATGGCGAGAGGCTGAAGCCGCAATGGATCAGGTCTCGTTGAAGTTTGGAAACTCTGCCGTAAAGCCGGCCCGCCTAATCAAGCCAGAATCCTAGAAATAGGGGCTAAATTCCATGGGAATTAGCCAAGTTTGGCCAATTCGGGCATTAAAGTTTCGAAAACTTCAAACCAGACGTAGTCTTAGTTATAAGCACTAGTTGTAAGGGGGCGCACATGGCACTGTCAGATCGTGAACAGCAACTGCTGGAGCAAATGGAACGCGCCCTAGCTAGTGAAGATCCTAGATTTGCTTCGGCTCTCGGTGGCTCCATGAAGAATCGAGTTGCCACCAAAAGCATTGGTATTGCCGTTCTTGGGGTAGTTGTCGGAATCGGAAGCCTGCTGGCCGCAGTATCTCTATCTATCCCAGCACTTGGTGTTGTGGGATTCTTAGCAATTGTTGCCGGTTTCTACTTTGCTAACTTAGGCGCACAGTCCAGCCCAGCCACCGGAAAACCAGGAACCGCAAGCAAGGCCCCAGCTTCAGGTGGATTTATGCAAGGCCTGGAAGAGCGCTGGGATCGCCGCCAAGACAACGGGTAAGTAAGCACTCAAGTTCTGGTTAGGGCATTATTTAGTTATGACTATTCACAAAGCTGACATTGGAAATTTTGCCGAAGATTTTATTGTTGGAGACGTATACCAACATCCGCTAGGCCGCACAATCACTGAAGCTGATTCGACTTGGTTTACCTTACTAACGGTCAACACAAACCAGAATCATTTCAATGAGCATTACGCCCAGATGAATCCAATTGCGGAAGGTCGCATCATTGTGAACTCTGGCTTCACTGTCGCTCTTGTGCTTGGTATGTCAGTACTTGATATGAGTCAGCATGCCGTTGCAAACCTTGGTTGGACGGACATCAAACTAACTGCGCCGGTTTACGTTGGCGATACCTTGTATGCCGAAAGCAAAGTACTTGAAATGCGCAGCTCATCTTCGCGCCCAGACTTTGGAATTTTGACAATGCGCACTCGCGGAATCAACCAAGACGGAATCGAAGTTATGTCATGGGTTCGCTCAGTCATGATTCCAAAGCGCTCATCTGGTATTGGCCAGAACTATTTCCCAGAGGCCAACACCGGTCCGATCGAATAAAGTTTGCGAAGATTTTTTGGGTTCATAGTTACGGTTGGAGCAGTTGCTCTAGCTGGTTTTGTTGGGTTTTCACTTGTCAACTCATGGTTAAATCCTGATCCACTAACCATTGAAAACATCGATGGCCGGCCAGTTATTACTGCCACTCAGCCGGCATTAAAACCGTTTAGCTTTGAACTAGACAACAGTGGATACGACATAAGTTACCCGCAATGCGGTAAACCTCTGCCAACCAAATATGTAGGGTACGCAATCATCGGTCTAAATGGTGGCAAACCATTTACCAAAAACAATTGTTTTCAAAGTCAATGGGATTGGGCTTTAACTCATGATGCAGTGGCGGTTTATATCAACACTGCCGATCCAGGAACTGAGTCTCCAGTTCGCTATGGCAAGAAGATAGCTAAAGATACTTTGAAGCGCCTAAATAAACATGACATCAATCCAGGAACACCAGTCTGGTTAGATGTGGAAACTTACAACACTTGGACCAGTCCAGACCGTGCAGTGCAGGTGCTAACTGAACTTGCGATTGATTTAACAGCTGCTGGATATCCAGTTGGAATTTACGCGCCGCCTGTGCATTGGTATGAGATAACTGGTAACGCCAATGTTGGAATGCCACTCTGGCTGGCAATCGGTCCATATCCTGATGTTGAAAGTGGAGTAGCGGCAGCCAAGGAAGCCTGCACCCGAAATGCCTTTGGTGGCAAGGCTCCGGAAATGGTCCAGTTTGTGGCAACCGTCGATGGCGTTGCGTTAGATCGAAACATTATTTGCAACAACCCGGCTGGGCTTGTAGCTCCAACGCGTTAAGTTTCACTGAATTTCCCTCTATTTACCCTGAACTAAGGCCCTCTCACCCCTATTTGAAGTAATTTTCAAAATTACCTCCCTTTTACTCCACCCCTAAAACATTGAGTAAATAGTAAATATTTGTTAAAGGTGAGAAATTTGGGATCAAAATTGGGTTGACAGTGGAGCAAAAGGGAGTAATCTGGGTCTACGAGGTGACCTGGGGAAGGGTTGCCATTGGTTTAGGCGGTGATTTAGGTGTTCTTAGGTACCCACACCCCAAAACTGGATGAAAAAGGCCGCCTAATCCTGCCGGCGAAATTCCGCGAACCACTTGTTGGTGGGTTAGTCATGACCAAAGGCCAAGAACGCTGTGTAGTCATTTGGCCAAATGAAAAGTTTGATGAGTATGCCGAAAGTCTGCGCCGTCGCTCCCAGAACAACGAAAAAGTCCGCGCCTATACCCGAGTGTTTTTCTCATCAGCTTTTGATGACTCCGCAGACAAGCAGGGTCGGGTAACCATCCCTGCACCACTTCGGGAATGGGCTGGGCTTGATCGCGACTTAGTAGTAGTCGGAGCTGATACTCGCATTGAAGTCTGGGCAACTGTTGCGTGGAACCAGTACCTAGAAGTACAAGAGCCTGGTTTTGCTGCCCTTGATGAAGACGTAATGCCATGACTTTGATTCGAAACTTTTCAAACAACTCAGCAGTTACAAAAACTGATGCTGCCTTTGGCCTCTGGCCGTTGGCTCGATCCTGGCGCACCTTCCCCGGTGCCAGGCTCACCAACGGCCAGGGACTAAAGGCAGTACCAAGACTTGATGTGGCGTAATGACTACATTCACCCACGAACCTGTCTTACGCCAACGCTGCTTAGATTTACTTGCACCTGCCATCAGTGTTGATAGCGCAGTTTTAGTTGATGCAACTTTAGGTCTTGGTGGACATACTGAATCAGCGCTTATTGAATTTCCCAATCTGCGTGTAGTCGGGATTGATCGGGACCCAGAAGCTTTGGCGATGTCGCAAGAGCGCCTTGCTAGGTTCGCACCACGCGTAGATTTTGCGCTTGCGGTTTATGACGAAATTCCTGAGGTATTAGCGAACCTAAACATCGAACACGTACAGGGCATCTTGTTTGACCTTGGTGTTTCTTCAATGCAATTAGACAAAGATCAGCGTGGATTCACATACTCACGCAACGCTCCTTTGGATATGCGCATGGATGGCACAACTGGCCAGACTGCAGCCGACATAGTTAACAATTACGACTTTGCAAACCTTGCACGTATCCTGCGCGAATATGGCGAAGAAAGATTTGCCGCTCGCGTAGCTAATGCAATTATTCGGGAACGCGAAATCAAACCATTTACAAATAGCGACCATTTGGTGACTGTGGTTCGCGATGCGATCCCAGCTGCAACACGTCGTACCGGCGGGAATCCAGCTAAGCGAACTTTCCAGGCATTGCGAATCGAAGTCAATGATGAGTTAGCCGTTTTGGAGCGCGCAATTCCTGCAGCACTTGATTGCCTAGATCTTGATGGTCGAATTGTGGTGCTGTCGTACCACTCACTTGAAGATCGCATTGTTAAGAATGCGCTACGCGTTGGAACTGAATCAAAGACTCCAATCGAAATGCCGATCATTCCTGAATCAGATAAGCCTTGGCTTCAGCTTCTGACTCGCGGTTCAGAATCAGCGAGTGATGACGAGGTTACTGAAAACTCACGCGCAACTTCCGTGCGGCTCCGCGCGGCACAGCGAATTGGGGTGGCTGCATGAGTGCTGTACCAGCTCGCACCCCAGCGCTTGCTCCAATTCCGCGCAAGTCCAGAACTATGCGAAAACTTTCGTTAGTAAAACCAATCGTTAAACCGATAGTTTCACCAATCGCCCAAGCAATCCCAGTTGGTGTTCCGCAAGGTCGCGCTAGCAGTCGGACCTTCCTATTTGTCATTATTGGAATGATTGTGACGGGCATGATGATGCTTTTGTATGTAAACACTCTTGCCGCCCAAGCATCATTCCAAAAGCATGCGCTACAGATTCAATTGAGCCAGATGACGGCAGAAGAGCAAACGATTGCAAGTGCCGTTGCAGCTGGAGAATCTCCTGGAAATCTTTTGATTACTGCGCAGACCATGGGAATGGTTCCGGCTGAGACACCAGTCTTTCTTCGGCTATCAGATCGAGAAATTTTAGGTAAGCCTGTGGTTGCAGCTGCACCACCCGCACCACCAGCACCGGCGGCGCAATGAACACACCAACTGCACAGCGTCCAAATCCACCAGGACCGCAGCGACCACAAAGCCCTAATCAAAGATATGTTCCATCCGGTCCAGTTATGGTCCCGCTTGAAAGCCCCAGAAAACGAATTCGTTTTATCACAGTTGTATTTCTTTTAGTGATGTCGCTTTACATGGCAAGACTGGTTGAGCTCCAGGTTGTACGTGGCCCAGAACTTGCTGCGAACGCGCAAAACTCTCGGTTGCAAACCCTTACCTTGCCTGCGCTACGTGGAAATTTCACAGACAGCAATGGCACCCCGATAGCAACCACCGTGATGGCAAGAAATGTTACGGTCGATCCAACTTTGATTACGGACCCAGCAGGGACAGCAGCAGCTTTGTCACCAATTTTGGGAATACCGGTTGAAACCATAGTTGCATCGTTAACTGTTGATTCAAGATTTTCATATGTTGCAAAGCGAATAACTCCTGAGACCTGGAAAGCAGTTGCTGAACTTGGCATTCCTGGCGTATTTAGCGAACCAACGACAAACCGGGTTTATCCGAACGGATCTTTAGCAGCAAGTGTTATTGGATATGTCGGAGCTGAAGGCACTGGGCTTGGTGGTCTTGAATTTGGACTTAATGAACAGTTAATGGGTCAGGACGGCAAGCTCACAGTCGAGCGAGTAAATGGTCGGGAGATTCCAACAAGTGAACGGCAGAGCACAGATCCAGTAAATGGTCTTTCAGTTCGCCTAACGCTTGATTCAAACTTGCAAGCGATGTTGGAAAAGTCATTAGGCGAACAAGTTAAAGCAACTGGCGCGGAAGGTGGCGTGGCAGTAATCATGGAGCCAGGGACCGGAAACATTCTGGCAATGGCAACCTTTCCAACATTTGATCCCAACAATCCATTTGCCACCGATGACAAGGCAAAGCGAAACACAACTGTGACTGATGTGTTTGAGCCAGGATCGACCAGCAAAGTAATGACCATGGCTTCCGTAATTGAAGAAGGGGGAGCCAATCCAGCAACTCAGTACACGGTGGAGAATCGTTTGAGTCGTGGTGGCACTTCCTTTAAGGATTATCAAGATCACAAAACTTTAAAACTTACGTTGGCCGGCGTGCTTGCAAAGTCAAGTAACATCGGAACGATTTTGGCTTCTGAAGCGATTGGTGAAAAGAAGCTTTACGAGTATTTACAAAAGTTTGGAATCGGGCAATCGACTGGCATGAACTTCCCAGGGGAAAGTGGCGGAAAGCTGCCTGACATTAATAATGAAAATGAATGGTCAGATACAACATTCCCAACTTTGGCCTTTGGTCAAGGTTTATCGGTAAACGCAGTTCAAGCTACGAGCGTATTTGCCACAATTGCCAATGACGGTGTTCGCATGCTGCCGCGATTGATTTCTGGTTATTCAAACACTGAAGGCGTCTACGAACCAAGTCGTGTTGATGAAGGCGTTCGGGTTGTCAGTTCTGATACCGCAAAAACTGTTCGGGAAATGCTTGAAGTTGTAGTTTCTGCAGATGGTACTGCCAGAAACATGCAGATACCCGGTTACCGAGTAGGCGGAAAGACTGGAACTGCAAACCGTTACAACGAAGCCACTGGTGGATACAGCGGATACACATCCTCATTCATCGGAATGGCTCCAGCCGAAAACCCAGCCTTGGTTATGAGTGTTAGCGTTCACAATCCAAAGACCAGCACCTACGGCAGTGTCGTTGCTGGGCCAGTGTTTAAAGAAGTCATGACATACGCACTTGCTTACAAAAAGGTTCCACCATCTACGACTAAACCTCCCAAGCTCCCAGTTGCGTGGTAAGTCCAGTGACTCGTCCAATGACCGATGGCTCAACGCTTTCAGAACTTGCCGCACTAGTCTCGGGCACTTGTTCAGGTGAAGTAACGGTTTTTGGAATTACCCATAATTCAAAATCTGTTCAACCTGGAGACCTTTACGTTGCGCTTCAGGGAGCAAACAACCATGGCATTGATTTTCTAAATGAAGCAATAGCAAATGGTGCCGTCGCAATTGCATCGGATTCACATGGTGCGGCAATTTCTAAACAACTCAAGGTTCCAACTATTGAGTTATCTAATTCCAGAAAAGACATGGGAACAATAGCAGCAAGAATTTTTGGAAACCCAGAATCGAAACTTGTTCTAACTGGTGTTACTGGAACTAATGGCAAAACTACTACCACGCACATGCTGCGATCCATTTTCATTGATGCCGGTAAACGGGTAGGCGTTATTGGAACCCTGGGCACTTACCTAGACGAAGAACATTTGCCAGGTGCTAGAACAACGCCAGAGTCAACTGACTTGTACGCAACATTGGCACTGATGGTCGAGCGGGGAATCACCCATGTTTTTATGGAAGTTTCAAGCCATGCCCTTGAACTGCATCGAGTGGCAGGACTCAATTTTGATGTTGCGATTTTTACAAACCTGACTCAGGATCATTTAGATTTTCATGGTTCAATGGAGAACTACTTTGCGGCGAAGGCAACTTTATTCACTCCAGAATTTTCCAAGCAGGCAGTTATCTACACTGATGACAAGTGGGGAAAGAAGCTGGCGACCGAATCACGTATCCCGGTGGTCACAATTGGCAGAGATGGAAACTGGAAGACATCGCAAGCGATTTCAAATTCGAACGGCCTGACTACCCAGAACATTAAAATTGAGAATTCTGATTCAATATCACTTTCGGTAAACATGCTTGGATCCTTCAACGCAACTAACGCAGCATGCGCGTTAGCCGCCAGCCAGCTCTTAGGACTTCCGATTTCAAAAAGCCTTGAATCGCTTCAAAATGTTAGGCCGATTCCTGGTCGATTAGAACAGGTTTCGATTGCAAGTGCCGGCACTGCGCTTGTGGACTACGCACATACTCCAGATGCAGTTGCCACAGTTCTTACTGTGATCAAAGATGCAAATCCAGAAAAAGTAATTACGGTCATTGGTTGCGGTGGAGATCGTGATGCTTCAAAGCGTCCATTGATGGGCAAAGTCGCAGCCCAACTTTCGGACATCGTCATCATCACGGACGACAATCCAAGGTCAGAATCGCCAGCACTGATTCGAAGCGCAATGATCGCAGGAACTCAAGGCCTTCCTGCCACTGTTATTGAAATTGCCGACCGTCGGGAAGCAATCGCAAAAGCTTTGAGCCTGTCACAGCCAGGCGATGTCATTGCAGTGCTTGGCAAAGGCCATGAAACTGGTCAAGAAATATCTGGTGAAGTATTTCCATTTGACGACCGAGTTGTAGTCAGACAGGAGTCTGAGAATGTTTGACTTAACTCTTGGAGAAATCTGCGAAATTGTTGATGGCCAACTAGAGGGCAATGCATCACTTCGAGTAACGGGTATTTCCATAGATTCTCGAGAATCGAAACCAGGGGATTTGTTTGCGGCAATCATTGGGGATCGCGTCGATGGACACGATTTTGTCATGCCGGCAAATGAAATGGGAGCAGTTGCCTCACTTGCCTCCAAATCTGTTGCAGGTGACCATATCTTGGTACCAGAATCTCCAAATGCACTTGATCCAGTCATTCACGCCATAGCAAAACTTTCAGCGCACATTAGAACCTTGTTGCGCGGTGTAGAGGTAATCGGCATAACAGGGTCATCTGGAAAAACTTCCACCAAGGATATGATCGGACAGGTCCTGGCTCATGCGGGTGTAACTCATGCACCAGCTGGCTCATTGAATAACGAACTTGGCCTACCTTTGACTTTGCTATCAGCTCCAGCCGATGTGAAGTTCCTAGTTGCCGAGATGGGTATGCGTGGTTTAGGGCACATTACACATTTATGCAATATTGCTAAACCATCCATCGGGGTGATTACGAATGTCGGTCAGGCTCACATCGGAGAAGTCGGAAGTATCGAAGGAATCGCAAAGGCAAAATCTGAACTAGTAAGTGCGATTCCTGCGTCTGGCGTAGTAGTACTCAATGCTGATGACGAGCGCGTACTTGCGATGCGGAAGTTAACTGAGGCAACGATATTTACATATGGTTTTTCCAAAGCTGCAGACGTTAGAGCAGAGAACTTGCATCTGACTGCTTACGGCAGCTACAACTTTGATTTGGTGTATCGAAGTGAAAGATCCCCAGCTTCAATACCAATACTTGGCGAACACAATGTGCTGAATGCATTAGCCGCCGCCGCAGTTGGCATTGCAGTAGGTATGGAATTCGAAACCATTGCAAGAGCCTTAACAACACTTAGACAAATGAGCAAATGGCGAATGGAAGTTCATCAGATTCCTGGAAACGTAACGATCATTAATGATGCTTACAACGCCAACCCAGAATCTATGGCTGCAGCTCTGCAAACTTTGGCCGCAATTCCGGCACCTGGTAAATCCTTTGCGATCCTGGGCAAGATGCATGAATTAGGCGATGCCAGCGATGCGATTCATGAGCAGATTTCAAAACTTGCAATTGATCTGGGTGTAACGCAAGTAATTGCAGTTGGCGAGCTGGCTAAACCATATGTGCCAGCGGCTCACACAGATTCTGTCAGGAACATGTCAGAGAGCGGAGTCCAAAAATCGGTGTGGTTGCCCGATTTTGCTGCTGCTTGCGACTACATTGTTAATCAAGTTAACTCAGGTGACATTTTGTTGTTCAAGGCTTCACGTGCAGAACATTTTGAAGTGCTCGCCGAACAAATTGAAGTTGAACTACGCGCGAAGTGGGGCCAATAGTGTTACTTGTAGTACTAGCTGGTGCATTTGCGACAGTGTTTTCCCTCATCGGAACTCCGCTATTGATCAATTTGCTTCGTAAACGAGGAATCGCTCAGGCGATTCGCGAATCAACCGAAGACGTTAACTATCCAGAGCACGGCAGCAAGCGAGGCACTCCCTCCATGGGAGGTGTGGCAATCGTCAGCTCTGTGGTGCTTGCGTACTTCTTGGCTCATTTAGTACTTGGACAACCAGTAACCGCGTCAGGGCTTTTAGCCATCTATTTGATGTTGGCGCTCAGCCTGGTTGGGCTTGCTGATGACTACTTGAAGATCTTTAAGCAACGAAGCACTGGAATCCGCGCTCGCACCAAACTTCTTGGACAAGCTGTGGCCGCACTTTCATTTGGTTACCTTGCAATGCAGTTCCCAGATGAAGGTGGAAATCCTCCCATCAGTAACGCAATTTCTTGGGTTAGAGATACCAATTGGATTCTTCCGTCTGCGTTAATCCTGGTTTGGATCTGGTTTCTTGTTACTGGGATTACCAACGGCGTTAACTTGACTGACGGATTAGATGGCCTTGCAATCGGTGCTGCTTTACTGTCGTTCGTTGCCTACACCGTGATGTCCATTTGGCAGTACGGCCAAAGTTGTTTCTGGGGAGAAATCCCTCGGTGCTATACAGTTCGTGACCCTTTGGATTTAGCTGTCTTTGCGGCTGCTACCGCCGGTGCTTGCTTTGGCTTTTTATGGTGGAACTCCAGCCCAGCTCGAATTTTTATGGGCGACACGGGATCTCTGGCACTAGGTGGTGGACTTGCGGCTTTAGCTTTAATGACCAGAACAGAGTTGTTACTTGGTTTGATTGGCGGACTGTTCGTATTAATCACGCTTTCCGTTATCGCACAAGTTGGCTCTTACAAATTAACGGGGCGGCGAGTTTTGCGGATGGCGCCACTACATCATCATTTTGAAATGAGTGGTTGGCCAGAAGTTTTGATCGTCGTGCGCTTTTGGATTATTCAGGGACTTTGTGTTGGTGCCGGTATGGCCTTGTTCTATGCCGAATGGGTTAGGCAGTAAGAGATATGACTTCCCCAAATCTTGATGAGTTATGCCGGACCAGTGATTGGTCTGAGGTACGTGTCTGTGTGGTTGGTTTAGGTATTGCTGGATTCGCTGCCGCAGATGCTTTGATCAACTTGAACGCAAAAGTAGTAGTTATTGATGCGGCATCAGGTGAGAGCCAAAAAGAGCGGGCCACAATTCTGGAAATCCTTGGCGCCCAAATCCGAATGGGGGATGACACTCAACTTCCTGATGATATTGATCTGCTTGTGCTATCCCCAGGAGTGTCGCCACTAGCTCCCATCGTTACTGCAGCAAAAGCTGCTGGTGTGGAGATTTGGGGAGAACTAGAACTTGCCTGGCGACTGCGTGATCTGGCTCATCCTGCGCCTTGGTTGCTTGTCACTGGTACAAATGGAAAAACTACAACTACCTTGATGCTCGAATCAATTTTGTTGGCAGCTGGCAAGCGAACTGTTGCTGCTGGAAATATTGGTCGCTCACTTGTCGAAGTTGTCATGGATCCAACTCCATGGGACGTGCTAGCAATTGAAGTTGGCGCGCCGCAGCTGCCATTCGTTCACTCAATTTCACCGCAGGCTGCAGTTTGTTTAAATCTTGCTCAAGACCACATTGATCTATTCGGAACTTACGAGGCGTATCGAGACGCTAAAGCCAAGGTCTATGAAAGATGTCAGGTAGCTGCAATTTTCAATGTCGCCGATGCGGAAACAATTCGTATGGTTGAGCAGGCCGAAGTAGTTGAAGGCTGTCGGGCAATTGGTTTCTCCACAGGAATTCCTGACATATCTATGTTGGGTGTTGTCGAAGAGTTTCTAGTTGACCGGGCATTTCTAGAAAATCGTCGCGAAGCAGCGCTAGAGCTAGCTGAGATTACTGATTTAGCGATTCCTGCCGGGCACAACATTGCTAACGCACTTGCAGCCAGTGCACTAGCTCGGGCGCATGGCATTGAAGCGCGAGCAATCCGCGATGGTTTGCGATCCTGGCAACCTGCACCTCATCGCATTGCGCATGTCGGACAGGTAGCCGGAGTTGACTATATAGATGACTCAAAAGCGACAAATACTCACGCGGCTGCTACATCCTTGACTGCCTACGAGTCAGTCGTATGGATCGCAGGTGGCATGGCCAAGGGCCAGGATTTTGATGAGTTAGTTCTCGATAATGCCCATCGGATGCGGGCAGTGGTGCTTTTGGGGGTAGATCAGGATTTGATCGCAAGCGCTCTCGAGCGACACGCTCCGAATGTCCCAATCCATAGGGTTTCAAGCAAGGAAACTAAAGCAATGGAGTTAGTTGTGGCGCTCGCTGCCGAGTCAGCACAACCAGGAGATACCGTACTTTTGGCTCCAGGTTGTGCGTCTTGGGATATGTTCAAAGACTACTCAGCACGTGGCGATGCGTTTGCTGAAGCCGTAAAGCAGCTGATGTTATGACGACTACTCGACCTCAAAATCAAAACAACTCAGACACTGGCCTATCTGCGCGCCTTGATCACCCAATGTTGAATTACCAAATACTTCTTGGAGCTACGGGTTTTTTACTCGCACTTGGAATAGTTATGGTCGCATCAGCTTCAAGCGTTTTTTCTTACCAGCAAAACAATGGTAATTCTTGGGCGCTTGCAACTAGACAATTAGTTTTTGCCGCAATTGGTGTTTTCTTGATGATCGCAGTTTCAAAGATGCACGTAGATTCGATTCGACGATGGGCACCGCTGTTCATGGTGATAGTCGGCATCTTGTTGGTTGTCGTTCTAGTGGTAGGTACTGCAGTGCACGGCCAAAAGAACTGGATTGATTTTGGTGGGCCGTTTCGAATTCAGCCATCTGAATTTGCCAAACTCGCAATAGTTATGTGGGCCGCAGATGTATTGGACCGCAAGTATCACTTACTTGAACAACGCAACCACTTACTGATTCCGGTCCTACCAGTCTCGGTCACAGTGCTTTTCTTAGTTGTACTTCAGGGCGACTTAGGTACCGCAATGGTAATGATGCCAATTGTTGCCTCATTGCTTTATTTCGTTGGGGCTCCGCGAAAGTGGTTCTTAATCATGGGCGCAGCAGGCCTTGCCGCGATTGCAGCATTGTCAATTGCTGCGCCGTATCGCATGGCCCGCTTTACGTCTTGGTTAGACCCATATGCTGACGCGCAAGGTACTGGCTTCCAAGTTATTCATGGTCAGCAAGCACTAGGTTCTGGTGGTTGGTGGGGAGTAGGCCTTGGTGGCTCACGTGAGAAGTGGGGAACTCTGCCTGAGGCCCACACCGATTTCATCTATGCGGTACTTGGTGAAGAACTTGGCATCATCGGAACAATTGTGGTGCTGGTTATCTTTACTGCGATCGCAATCGTTGGACTGCGTATTGCTCGCGGAACCAATGAAGCATTTATTCAAATCGCCACGCTTGGAATTGTCGCCTGGATCGTAACTCAAGCTTTAGTAAACATTGGCGCCGTACTTGGCATTCTTCCAATTACTGGAGTGCCGCTACCACTGGTTTCTTATGGTGGTTCTTCCTTGATACCAACTTTGCTTGCTATGGGAATCTTGATGGCATTTGCAAAACATGAGGCATACATACAGGTGCAGAAGTCTTAACGTGGAAAAAAGCTTGAACGTAGTTCTTGCTGGCGGTGGCACTGCCGGCCACATTGAACCGGCACTTAACTTGGCCGATCAATTGAAATCAATTGATGCCAACATGAACATCACAGTTCTTGGTACAGCGCGTGGACTTGAAGTGGATTTAGTTCCTGCTCGCGGCTACCGACTTGAACTAATTCCAGCTGTGCCACTTCCTCGAAAATTCAGTGGCGAGTTGGTAACCCTGCCTACTCGACTGCGCTCAGCCATTAAACAAACGAGAGATTTACTTGCAGACTTACAGGCTGATGTAGTTGTCGGTTTTGGTGGCTACGTTTCGATTCCGGCTTATCTGGCAGCTCGTGGTGAAGTACCAATCGTGGTTCACGAAGCTAATGCAAGAGCGGGGCTAGCTAATCGTGTTGGAGCCAGATTTGCTGATGCTGTAGCGGAAACGGTGCCAGACAGCTTGCCGCGGGCCCAGCTAATTGGAATTCCGTTACGCAAGTCCATTGAAACTCTTGATCGCAATGCACTACGCAGTCAGGCCCGACAGAAATTTGGAATCAAGAATGACGCGATCTGTATTTTAGTATTTGGTGGCTCACAAGGTTCAGCAAAGTTAAATGCAGTCATCGATGATTGCCTGAAGACAAATGTGTTTGGTGACATCGTAATCTTGCAT
Organism: Candidatus Nanopelagicales bacterium; assembly: GCA_021742025.1. Next base: position 7,750 of record JAIOWT010000007.1, on the reverse strand, counting down.
TCAGTTGGACTAAAGAACGAATTCCCACAGGCTGAAACCGAACACTATCGTCCATTGCATTACATAGATCGTATGGATTTGGCCTATGCAGCCGCAGACTTTGTAATTGGTCGAGCAGGAGCAATGACGGTCGCCGAACTTACTGCAGTTGGGTTACCTGCATGTTTTGTTCCGCTTCCAATTGGCAATGGCGAGCAAAGCCTTAATGCAAAGCCAATCGTCGAGGCGGGTGGGGCAATCATGATTTCAGATCTTGAATTCAACGCAGATTTTGTGCGTGACCAGATTTTGCCAATCATTTCCAACGCAACAAAACTCAACGAGATGTCTAAAGTTAGTTCGTCGCTTGGCCACAAAGATTCAGCAGCAGACCTTGCTAAATTAGTTTTGTCCGTAGCAGGAAAGGCCAAATCTTGAGTTATCTGACTGGTCGGGTTCATGTTATTGGGATCGGCGGTGCTGGCATGAGTGGCATTGCGCGGGTTTTGTTGGCTCGAGGCATCGAAGTGTCAGGAAGTGACGCAAAAGATTCTCGCCGTTTGCAAGCGCTAAAGCCTTTGGGTGGAAAAGTTTTCGTTGGGCATGATGCGGACAATCTGGTGATTACTGGAAGCCAACCCTCATGCGTAGTTATCTCAACCGCGATCGGCAAAGACAATCCAGAAGTTTTAAGAGCAATAGAACTTGGTATTCCAGTTATCAGTAGAGCGGTAGCACTGGCCGAGTTACTGCAGGGTTCAATTGCAGTTTCGGTAGCGGGAACGCATGGAAAAACTACGACCACATCTATGGTCACAGTGATTTTGCAGAATGCCGGAAAAGATCCCTCATTTGTCATTGGCTCAGAGATGAACGAGTCGGGCAGTAATGCACATCAAGGATCAGGAGAGTTGTTCGTTGTCGAGGCAGATGAAAGCGATGGCACGTTCTTAGTTCTACCAACAACACTGGGCATCGTAACCAACGTGGAAGCCGATCACCTCAATTATTGGGGAACCTATGAAGCTGTCGAGCAAGCATTTGTTGACTTCATTGTTGCAACTAAAGATCGTGACGGCTTGGCAGTGGTGTGCGGTGATGATCCAGGTGCCAATGTCGTTACTCAGCGTGCCCGTGAACTCGGCGCAAAAGTTATCACCTACGGTCAAGGTGAGGAAAATGATGCAGTTCTAAAGTTGCTGCCATCGGGAACTGTTGGATCCGAATTCACCATCGCTTATCAAGGGCAGACACATGGACCAATTAAGTTACTCGTGCCTGGTGTTCATAACGCGCTTAACGCAACTGCCGCATTTGTCGCTGCCTTAATCCAAGGATGCACATCACAGCAAGGTGTTGATGGATTACAAAGCTTTACCGGGACGCATCGTCGATTTGAATTCCGTGGTGAAGTAGCAGGAGTTCGAGTTTTCGATGACTACGCACATCATCCAACTGAAATAGATGCCGTATTGCGGGCTGCTAGGACTGTTGTCGGTCAAGGCCGGGTACTTGCTGCCTTCCAAGCTCATCATTATTACCGCACTGCACTGTTTTCTAAAGAGTTTGGCCAAGCACTTGGACTGGCAGATTATGTCGTAGTTCTTGAAGTCTTTGCCCCTGGCGAGGAACCAATACCAGGAGCTTCTGGAAGCACCATGGCTAACAACGTGCCATTGCCAACTGAACAAGTAGTGTTCGAGCCATCGTGGTCAAAAGTTCCAGCGCACTTAGTGGAGTATGCGCAGCCGGGAGATATTGTGCTGACGCTGGGTGCTGGTGACATCGGAATGATGTGTCCAGAAATTCTCTCGCTATTGGAATCAAAGTAATGTCTCAAACTGTTCGCTCGGCAGCACCTAAAAAGACGCACAAATCCAAAAAGCCATGGATTATTTGGCTCTTGGTAATTCTCTCGGTTGTGACTTGGTGGAGTTTGTATCAATCAAAATGGTTCATTGCGCAAGAGGTAACCATAACTGGGAACTCAAGACTTTCGGTTGAGCAAATTTCGGCCGTGGCAGCAGTTCCGATTGGAAATTCGTTAATTTCAATTAACCCTGGAACTATTTCTGAGCAACTACAGGCCTTGCCGGAAATCAAAACCGCAACCGTGGAGCGGGGCTGGCCACACGCGATTTTGATAACGGTAACTGAGCGAACTCCGATAGCAGTAGCAGCTACCGCAAGTGGCTACAACTTGATTGACTCTGATGGCGTCAATGCTGGAGTAGTTGCTGCGCCACCAGCGGGACTATTAGTTATTTCCGCACAGCCCGACAGCCCAGCAATGACAAATGCGATCCAAGCACTTGCTGCAATCCCCGCGGATTGGGCGATCACTGGATTAACTGCTTTAACGCAAGACAGCGTGGTAGCAACTCTTGGCAACGGTGTTGTCGTAACCCTTGGATCTGGTGAGCGCGCAGCCGACAAAGTAGAAGTAGCCCAAGCACTAATGGAAAAGGGTTACGAAGTTATAAATGTAAGCGCACCGGATGCGCCTACCGTTAAATAGGAACCTCGAAGATAAGCGCAGTGAAATAGGCACCTCGAAGTAGGAATCACGTCACGCCTTAGATCTTCGACACGCCAGGCGTCAATCACCGTATTAATTGGTGTTTAGCCGTAACTTATACCTGCTCAAAGGTGACAAATCTTTAAGGCTCTAGATGAGGTTTAGGGTTTGCCACTTCGACACCACAAAGCTTGTCTAGAAAGGCAAACACCATGGCCGCTCCACAAAACTATTTAGCAGTTATCAAAGTTGTTGGCATTGGCGGCGGTGGCGTAAATGCAATTAATCGCATGATCGAAGCTGGACTCAAGGGTGTTGAGTTTGTTGCTATCAATACTGACGCGCAGGCTCTGTTAATGAGCGATGCGGACGTCAAGTTGGACATCGGTCGAGACCTGACTCGTGGCCTTGGTGCCGGAGCCGATCCTGAAGTTGGTCGCCAAGCAGCAGAAGATCATCGCGAAGAAATCGAAGAAGTATTGCGTGGGGCTGACATGGTTTTCGTAACTGCAGGCGAGGGCGGTGGAACTGGAACCGGTGGTGCCCCGATTGTTGCCAAAATTGCTCGCGATATGGGAGCACTGACAATTGGTGTAGTTACTCGGCCATTTAGTTTTGAAGGCAAGCGCCGTTCGGCTCAAGCAGATGAGGGCGTTGACTCACTGAGAACTGAAGTGGACACCTTAATTGTGATTCCAAACGACCGATTGCTTGAACTTGCAGACAACGGCATCAGCGTGATCGATGCTTTCCGTCACGCAGACTCAGTTCTGTTGCAAGGCGTAAGTGGAATTACAGATCTGATTACGACGCCAGGTTTAATCAACCTCGATTACGCCGATGTGCGAAGCGTCATGAAAGATGCCGGCAGCGCACTTATGGGAATCGGTTCAGCTCGCGGCGCCGACCGTGCGATCGAAGCAGCTCGTCAAGCAATTTCAAGTCCACTGCTTGAAGCCAGTATCGAAGGTGCGCGCGGCGTTCTGATGTCGATTGCTGGCGGTAGCGACTTAGGACTGTTTGAAATCAACGAGGCAGCTCGGATGGTTCAAAGCGCAGTCCACCCAGATGCGAACATTATTTTCGGTGCGGTAATCGATGACACCCAAGGTGATCAAGTAAAGGTGACAGTTATTGCAGCCGGCTTCGACGGTGGGTCACCTCCGTCGAATCGCTCCACATCGCCAATGTCCAAGCGGGTTCTGGACGAGACTCCACTTGCTGCGGCAGTTGCGGTTGATTTAGCGCGTGATGGCGAAACACCTTCAATTCCACTTACACCAGATTCATTCTCTGACGGTGCATTTAGTTCAACTGCAATTGCAGACGAGGACGACAACTTCGACAACCTATTTGGTGATACTCCAGCTGCTTCTAGTAACTCAGAGATCGACGCCGATGGTGAAGATGATGGCGATCTCGACGTTCCTGATTTTCTTCGCTAGAAACTCACCGCACCGTCAATGAACGCAAAGTTCTTTGGCCGCGTTTCGATTGAAGGCATTCACGCAGTTGCGTTAAACCGAACTGGTGGGTCGAGTCAGTCACCGTTTGATTCCTTGAATCTTGCGTCCTACGTCGGTGACGATCCGGAGCACGTTGCTGCAAATCTTGAAATTGCTTCAGGTTTGGTTTCAGTTAAAAGTATTTCTGTCATGAATGCTGAACACGGCAACACGATTCACGTTGTAACTGAGCCAGGCATCGCACCACTAGGTGACGGACTTGTAACCAAGAAACCAGATCTAGCTTTGGTTGCCTTGGCAGCAGACTGTGTTCCGTTTGGATTGATTGATCCAGTAAATCGAGTCATTGCAGTTGGTCATGCTGGCTGGCGCGGAGTATTGGCAAACGTAATGCAATCGCTGTTAGATGAATTCCTTGCGGTTGGCGCCGAACTTAATCACACTCAGGCAGTTATTGGTCCCGCAATTTGTGCCAAGTGCTATGAGGTTCCTAAGGAACGAGTGGAGCAATTTCGTCAAATACGTCCAGCTGCTATTTCTTCCCATAGAAATCTGGACTTAACTTTAGGCGTCATCTCAGTTCTCGCTGATCAAGTTGCGCAAGTCCATGAACTTACCGGTTGTACTCGCGAGAATTCTGAGCTGTTTTCCTATCGACGCGCAGCAGGGGAGCCAACCGGTCGTGGTGGTTTAGTACTTGCAATGAGTAATTCTTAGTTCGCTAACTCATAGAGTGGTCACTATGGATCGAAGGCTGGAACTGCAAACAAATTTGCAGGTAGTAGAGCGCGAAATATCTGATGCCTGCATTGCCGCCAATCGAAATCGATCTGACGTTACATTGATTGCGGTTACAAAAACTTGGCCAGCTAGTGATGTTGACTTACTTGCCGGATTGGGCATCACAGACGTTGGCGAAAATCGTGATCAAGAAGCTAAACCAAAACACGAGGAAGTCCTGGCCAAAACTCTAACTTGGCATGCGATCGGCCAATTGCAAACTAACAAAGCAAAAAGTGTCGCTGCCTGGGCGGATGTGGTTCACAGCGTAGACCGAACTGATTTAGTTACCGCGTTAACCAAGGCTGTTACCGGTAGAGAAAGACCCCTTAGTGTCTTGATTCAAGCCAACCTTGACCCCAATCCAACTGAAAATCGTGGCGGAGCATTACCAAACGAGCTACTAAATCTTGCCGAGTTGATTTCGCAAAGCAACGGGCTGCACCTGCAAGGAATTATGGGAGTGGCGCCACTTGCTGGAAATGATGACTTAGCGTTTTCCAAGCTGCAAGGGTTTGCAAGCGAGATCCAAGATTCATTTCCCGAGGCAAATTGGATCTCGGCCGGCATGAGTGGTGACTTTGCAACTGCCTTGAAATATGGCGCGACACACCTTCGAATTGGCTCATCTATCCTCGGAAATCGGGGTTTTCAAGGGTAAGTTCGTATTACTTACCCCTGCAAGGAGCAAACTACATGGCTAACGCAATGCGAAAAATGGCTGAATACCTTGGCCTTGTCGATGGCGGCGAATACGCCGATGAATTTGGTACCTATGGTGATGTTGAGTCCCATGATTACCAAGAGCAGGCACCATTACGTCCAGTCAGCGCAACATCTTCTTACAACCACGTTAGTGAGTCCGCTGTGACTTCATACGCTGCTCCAGTTCGTACCGCAGCACCGCTTGCCGATGTTTACCGCATTACTACCTTGCACCCAATCACTTACAACGATGCCCGTCGCATCGGTGAAGAATTCCGCACCGGCACTCCAGTGATCATGAACCTAAGTGACATGGACGAAGCAGATGCCCGTCGGATTGTAGATTTCTCTGCAGGTCTTGCATTTGGGTTACACGGCAGCATCGAAAAGGTAACAAAGGGTGTATTCCTTTTGTCTCCAGCAAATGTTGACATTGGCGCTGCGGCACGTGCGCAACTGCGCGAAGATCCTTTCTTTAACCAGAGCTAACTAGCAATATCGTGTCTTCTGTTGCTTCACTAATCTCGTCACTTTTAAATCTCTACGTTTTAGTTTTAATTGCCCGATTAGTTTTGGAATATGTAGCCATTTTTGCCAGGGACTGGCGTCCAAAAGGACCGCTGTTACTGCTCTCCGAAACGGTATTCACGCTAACTGATCCACCGCTTAAGGCGATCCGAAAAGTAGTGCCAAACCTTCGTATCGGAAGTGTTTCGCTAGACCTTTCTTTCATAGTCTTACTGTTTGCAATCTCAATCACACGAGGACTTCTTGCCTCGGTCTAGGTTTGAATAATCCGATTCCAGGGCCTTGAAAGTATGCCTAAAAGCCTAGAAACATTGGCTTGAGTTTCACTTTCCTCGTGTTTATCTCTAATCTAGAGGACACGGGGTTAGGGATGTATCGACAATCTCGGACAATATTAAAGACGGAAGGTATTCATCATGGCTCTGACGCCTGAAGATGTGCGAAACAAGCAGTTCACCACAGTTCGATTCAAAGAAGGTTATGACCTTGATGAGGTTGACAACTTCCTTGACGAAATCGAAGAGTCATTATCAGCGGTAACACGCGAAGCAGAAGACTTACGCGCAACCGCCAAGGGTGAAGTACCTGAGTCAATCCGCGAGGAGATTCGCGCACTTGGTGACGAGAATGCCCGCTTAAAGAGCGAGTTAGATCAGTCGGCAAAAGCTCTAGATGATGCGCGTGCACGCGCTGTTTATTCTGAAGACAGTGTCGCCAGTGATGAGGCGTTACTTTCGGCGCAGGTGCGCGTTAGTGAACTTGATCTAGAACTTTCTGCAGCTAAGGAAGAACTTGCTGCGAGCCTTGCTGCAATTTCTGAACTTAAAGATCAGCTAGCAGCTGCATACTCAGATGGCGCAGCCGCATCGGCCGCAGCGGCAGTGAACGCATCACCAGCAGAGCAAGGTCTTGCATCAGTTCGTATCCTCGAATTGGCACAACGCACTGCAGACGAAGCAGTGGCAGCCGCTCGAATCGAATCTGAGCAACTACTTAGCGTTGCAACGGCCACATCTGAAGAACTTGTTTCTGAGGCTAAAACAAACGTTGCGAACATCACCCGTGAATTTGAGTCACAGCGAGTCGCAATGGAACGCCGTGTCGAAGAATTGCGTGCCTACGAGCGCGAGTACCGTGGTCGTCTGCGTAGCTACCTAGAGGGACAGCTGCGCGAACTTGAATCCAAGAACATCAGCGGTGACCGTCAGGTAACTGAAGATTAATACTTGAAAAAAAATAAGGCCTGGGATTATCCCAGGCCTTATTTTTTGGTTTAGGCCTTAGTAATCAAAACCTTCAAGCCAAGTTCTTCGTCACTGGAGGTTGGATCAGCGACTGTTCCTTGAGCCCACGTGGTCGCTAAAACTTCGCTAGCAACCAAGTCAGCGTGCGCAGTTAGTGCAGCAATAGTTACGTCTAAGTCAGACTCCCAAGTCACAACAATTCGATCGCTGATATCAAGTCCTGATGATTTGCGGGCATCTTGAATTAAGCGTGTAACGTCTCGAGCAATACCTTGTCCGATCAGTTCTGGAGTAAGCGTTAAGTCCAGGGCCAAAGATTCGCCTGAGTCACTTGCAACAGTCCAGCCTTCCCGGGGTACTTCAGTTACCACGACATCATCTGGACCAATTTCCTGTTCCACACCAGCAACGACTACCTTTGCCATCCCAGACTTCAATGCTTCAACTATTGAGTTGGCATCTGCAGCGGCAATGGCAGCCGCAATCTCGGGCGTACTCTTACCGAATCTGGCACCAAGGGTTTTGAAGTT
>JAIOWT010000006.1 GCA_021742025.1 Candidatus Nanopelagicales bacterium | reverse complement strand
TATAGTCATACCCGACTCACGGCACCTGAAACCTCTGGCATCAGATACATTGAGTCGGGTTGACTCAATGTGTTTTAGCATACGCAAAAAGAGATTTATTGCAAATTGGGGGCTGTTTCTGTGGATAACAAGCCCTGGAATACCCTTACTTCATGCGTGTAGCCCAATTTGATGCCTTTGGTTCACCTCTTTATGTAGGTGATAGAGATATGCCAACTGCCAGGCCGCATGGCGTAGTTATCAAAGTTGAGGCCACAGGGCTTTGTCGCAGCGATTGGCATGGTTGGCAAGGCCACGACTCTGACATCACTGAGCTGCCGCATGTTCCAGGACATGAATTCGCAGGAATCATTTCCGAAGTTGGCGCAGATGTGAAGAACTGGAAAGTTGGCGATCGCGTAACGGTTCCGTTTGTTTGCGGCTGCGGAGACTGTGTTGATTGCAAAGCTGGCAATGCGCAAGTTTGCCTATATCAATGGCAGCCAGGTTTCAACGGGCCAGGTTCGTTTGCTGAGTACGTTCGAATTCCACATGCCGACTTCAATGTTGTCGCACTTCCGGACTCAATGAGTTTTGAAACTGCTGCTGCTTTAGGTTGTCGCTTTGCAACTTCCTATCGCGCAGTTGTGCATGTTGGAAAAGTTCAAGCTGGTGAAACAGTCGCGATCTTTGGATGTGGTGGAGTTGGACTTGCCGCAATCATGATTGCAAAATCCCGTGGTGCCACAGTTGTTGGAATTGATACTTCAAATCCAGCGCGTGATCGAGCTCGCCTAGCTGGCGCAGATTACGTATTGGATTCGATTCACGATGATGTGGTTAAAGAGATTAAGAAGTATTCACCTGCTGGTGCTGACTTAACGGTTGATGCGCTCGGAAGTATTGCAACCAGCAAACTTGCAGTTGAATCTCTACGTCGTTTAGGTCGACATGTTCAAGTTGGTTTATTGCCACCAGCTGAAGTTAAGGACCAAGCAACTATTCCGATGCACACTGTGATTGGGCGCGAGTTATCCATCATGGGAAGTCATGGCATGTCAGCCGCGCACTATCCAGAAATGCTTGCCGAAATTGCCAGTGGGGTTTTGCGTCCTGACACCTTGGTGGAACGAACTATTTCATTGGAAGAAGTTCCAGATGCCATAGCGCAACTGGGAACCAATCCTTTGCCAGGTATCACCATCATTAAGCCATAAGGATTGCTAGCCTGACTATATGGTCAAAGTAGCTGCAGATTCATTAGTTGAACTTCGCAAACGTCGAAGTGCCAAGTGGCGCAGTTTTCCAGAAGATGTTTTGCCTTTGCCAGTTGCCGAGATGGACTTCCCAATTGCAAAACCAATCCGTGACGTCTTGTTAGACATGATTAAGCGAAGTGATACTGGCTACTCAGGTATCGCGCCTGAACTACCGCAAGCATTTGCCAACTATGCAAAGCGAAATTGGAATTGGACAGTCAACAAAGACCAGTTCTACCTAGCAACTGATGTTGGGGTGGCCGGTGTTGAAGTGTTACGACTTTGGACACAGCCTGGAGACAAAGTAGTTATCAATACTCCCGTCTACTTGAATTTCTTTACTTGGCTTAAGGAAGCTAACTGTGAAGCGGTAGACGTTCCGCTTATTCATCATGGTGAGGACTGGGCTCTTGATCTTGCAGGCTTAGAAGATGCATTTGCAGCAGGTGCCAAGGCATACATTCTGTGCCATCCTCACAATCCCGTTGGTCACATATTCACTCTTGACGAATTGGAAAAGATCGCAGAACTGGCAAAGAAATATGATGTCTTAGTTATCAGTGACGAGATTCACGCCCCACTGATTTTTTCGGGTGCCAAATTCATTCCGTACTTAAATGTCAGTGACGCTGCGCGTGAAACTGGACTTTGCATAACTTCAGCAAGTAAGGCTTGGAATCTTGCCGGTCTAAAGTGCGCGCAGATTGTGGCCGACAACTCGGTTATCAATGAACGGCTAGCTTTGCTTCCGCTCTCTTCGCCATGGCGTTCTTCACTTTTAGGTGTCTGGGCAAGCATTGCTGCATATAACCAAGGCGAACCATGGCTCAACGCCGTGCTTAAAAACATTGATGACAATCGTCATTACTTGGCTAAGTTGCTTAAGAAGCATTTACCGAAAGCTAAGTACACGGTTCAAGATGCAACCTACCTGGCATGGATTGATTTAAGCGGTTACGGTCAAGACGAAGTTGCAAAGCTCTTATTAGAAAAAGGCCGCGTTGCCCTGAGTAACGGTGCTGACTTTGGCGGAGCCGGAAAAGATTTCGTTCGATTCAATTTGGCAACCAGTAAAGAGATCATCAAGGAAGCTGTGCTGCGCATGGCAAGTGTGCTCGAGGATTAAATGTCACATCTTGGAATGATTACCGTTGTAGTTGATAACTACGACGATGCAATTGATTACTACACAACAGCTCTTGGATTCACTTTGATCGAAGACACCAAGATGTCAGATGTAAAACGCTGGGTTGTTGTTGCTCCCGATACGAATCAAGGCGCAGCGCTGTTGCTAGCCAAAGCGGCCTCACCAGAACAAAGCGCTGCGATTGGTAACCAATCAGGTGGCCGTGTGATGTTTTTCTTGTACACCGACAACTTCGATCGCGACTATGCCCACATGGCAAAGCACAATGTTGCCTTCACGGAAGAACCGCGCCAAGAAGAGTTTGGCAAAGTAGTTGTCTTTGCAGATAAGTACGGTAACAAGTGGGACTTCATCGAACGCAAAGGTCAGTAATCATGACTTCAGTTTTGGGATACGAAATCAAAACTCCGTGGGGACCTATCGCAACATTTGTAGATGTCACTAAAGATCCGGTTGTAATCGGTGCAGCCTTCAGTGAGATTCCGAAATTTCTCCATAAGTCAGGTCACAAGTTAAACATTGTTGAATTCAAATCTGATGCCAAACTTGCTGGGGTAACTTCCGTTGTTAAGGCTTGGGTTGATGGTGATCTTGATGCATTTAAGTCGCTTAAGGTTAGTCAGCCAGGTGGTGAATTCACGCAAGATGTCTGGACAGCCCTTCGCAAGGTAAAGGGTGGGCAAGTCATTAGCTACGCCGACTTAGCCGCCAAAGCCGGGCGACCACTTGCAGTCAGGGCCGCTGGCACTGCGATGGCTACCAATCTGATCGCACCTATCGTGCCTTGCCATAGAGTCGTCAAAACTGGTGGCGCGATTGGCAACTATGGATTTGGTATTGACTTAAAAGCGAAGCTTTTGGCACATGAAGGCGTAGACCTCTAACCTTCACGTCTTGGTTTACTCAGTAGGCTTTCAGTCATAACAAGGAGTAGACATGGCAAAAACTAAAGGTTACGCAGCCCAGGTTGCAAATGGAAAAATTGAACCTTGGGAGTTTGAACGCCGCGAAGTTGGCGCTAATGACATTTCGATCGACATCGAGTTCGCAGGCATTTGCCACTCTGATATTCATCAAGTTAAAGAAGAGTGGGGCGAAGCAATTTTTCCGATGGTGCCAGGACACGAAATTGTTGGAACTGTCGTGGCCGTTGGATCTGATGTTAAGAAATTCAAAGTTGGCGACATTGCTGGTGTTGGTTGCTTTGTAGATTCCTGTGGCACTTGCGAATACTGCTTGGATGGCAATGACCACTGGTGCCTTGATAATTCGGCATACACATATAACGGTATGGAACGCGATGGCGTTACTCCTACCTACGGTGGCTATTCCAAGAATGTTGTTGTAAAGGCTGATTACGCATTGCATGTTCCAGCAAATCTGGACCGCGCAGGCGCCGCACCATTGCTATGTGCAGGCATCACAACTTACTCACCACTTGTTCATTGGAATGCTGGTCCAGGTAAAAAGGTAGCCGTTATGGGCCTTGGTGGTCTTGGCCACATGGCAGTAAAGATTGCAGTTGCTATGGGCGCTGAAGTTACCGTGATGAGTCACAGTGAAGGTAAGCGTGAAGATGCCCTTGCAATGGGAGCTAAGAATTTTGTTGTTACCTCCGACAAAGCAGAACTCAAGAAGCTTGCAAACACTTTCGACATCATCATCAATACAGTTTCAGCTGAAATTGAAATCCATCGCTACATCGGCACGCTTCGCCAATGGGGATCACTTGTTGTTGTTGGCGCGCCCGGCAAGCCTTATTCACTTGATGGCAGCATCCTGATGGGACGCCAGTTAAGTCTTTCTGGTTCCAACATTGGAAGCATTAAAGAAACTCAAGAGATGCTTGATTTCTGTGGCAAGCACAACATCGTTAGTGACATTGAAATCATTCCAGCGAGCGCAATCAACGAAGCATACGAGCGCGTACTTGCCAGTGATGTTCGCTACCGTTTCGTAATCGACACCGCAACAATCTAGAAAGTAACTGACATGTCAAAGCAGCGCACAGTATTAGTAACCGGTGGTTCGCGCGGAATCGGTGCCAGCATTGCAAAGCACTTCGCAGAACAAGGCGATCGCATTGCCGTTCACTACAGTTCAAATGGAGACCTTGCCAAAGAAGTGATGGCGTCACTTCCAGGTTCTGGTCACATGATTGCTCAGGCTGATTTACGCGATGCAGAAGCCATCAAGGTAATGGTTGATGCAGTTGCAAAAGAATTCGGGCGCATCGATATCTTGATCAACAACGCTGGAGTTTTCTTCGATCACCCAATCGAATCCTCGACTTATGAAGTGTGGCAAAAAGCTTGGGCCGATACCTTGGGCGTGAACTTAACTGGCGCGGCAAACGTAACTTGGTGCGCACTGCAACACATGCCACGTCATGGGGATTCCCGAATCGTAAACGTTGGCTCGCGCGGTGCTTTCAGAGGCGAACCAGTTAGTCCGGCGTATGGCGCAAGCAAAGCAGCGATCGTTGCCTTTGGTCAGTCAATCGCGAAGGCTCTTGCACCAGAAGGTGTTGGCGTAACAACTTTGGCTCCGGGCTTTGTTGATACCGAAATGGCTGCTGAATTACTTGATGGTCCAACTGGTGATGACATTCGCAATCAAAGTCCATTTGGTCGCGTAGCTGAACCAGATGAATTAGCTCGGGCGATTTATTTCTTGGCTTCCAAAGATTCGCTTTGGGCTAGCGGTGCCGTTCTAGATTTCAACGGCGCATCATACTTACGAATGTAAATAGTCGGCAGGTAATTCACCGATGCGGATTAGGCGAGCAATTGCAGCCTCTTCCATTGGTGATGCTGGGCCAAGACCCAATCGAAGTGAAGTCAGGATTCCGCGCGTAATGGGTCCGGCAACTTTGAGGCTTTTGCCTTTTAGTCCGAGCTTCTCTTGAAACTCGGCAGGAATAGATGCTACAGCGCCATCGAACATGCGATCGTAAGCGAGTAGTGCTGTCTTTGATAGAGGCGGCTTGCGAATGAATTCGACAACTCGCTTTGTAGTTTCGCTAGTAGCCAAGATACCTTCATCGCGGTAGCGCTTAATCTCACGCTTTAGTTCGGCTCGCGTCATCGGTGCATTAGTTAACCCAAGAGGTACAACTGATTTTGACCACTGTGAAACATACTCATCGGGGCCACCGGGAATTTCTTCGGCGCCATAAAGTTCATGAGTAGTAAGAAATGAATCAGTGAATGCAATATGTACCCAAGCAAGAAGATCTGAATCAGCTGCCTTGTATGACTTAGTCTCGCCATGGCCTGTTACATACTGACCCTTTACATGATCATGCATTCGATTCACTCGAGCTGATTCGTTAGCTAATGCTTCAGCTGATCCAAAAGTTGCAATTGTCAGCCACTTTGTAGTTCCCGCTAGTCGACCTAATGGATCATGTTCATAGCGAGAGTGCTGTTCAACTCCAGTTAGAGTTCCCGGGTGCAAAGCCTGCATCAGCAAGGCACGAATGCCGCCAATTAATGTTGCAACATCGCCGTGCACTACCCAAGGAGCGTCATGCGGGAGATAAAGTCCTCGGGTTTCTCCGGACTCAACCGCATCCATCCAGGGTGGGATTCCGTCGTCGGTGTTTGTGATGATTCGGCGGAATCGAGTGCCAAAGCGTTCTTGTAACGCATTTGTTGCCACTTGATTTCTCCTATCGAAAACTTCCGTCTCTCAAATCTATGAGATGTAGGCAGTATTCGCACAATCAGAGAACTTGTCGATAAGCGTTAGTTCGCTGTTCATTGCAAGTACGGCAGCGAAGTGTCCAAAAAGGAGTGGCGAATGCCCGATTGTGTGCATTGCCGTGTGGGTGATGTGTCTAAGATAAATAGGGTGCGCATCGCACCGTTGACACGGAAGAAATCAGATGTCTAAGAAAACCGGTTCGTCGGCAACAAGTTCAAGTCACTCACATCTAGCAGGTAATGCGGGACTTATTCTCGGTGCAACTGGTGTTGTCTTTGGCGATATAGGAACAAGCCCGATTTATGCGTTAAAGGAAACGCTACATCGGTCTGGTTCTTCAGTTGACGACATCTACGGCGTTGTATCGCTCTTTTTCTGGACGCTTACTCTCGTTGTTTCAGTTAAATACTTGAGCTTTGTGATGAGAGCAGACAACAAGGGCGAAGGCGGAATTCTCGCGCTGCTCTCGCTAATGCCCCGCAAAATCCGTGGTCCAAAAACCGTTAAACACAATGCCGCGTTGATTTTGATTCTTGTTGGAACTGCGCTGCTTTTTGGTGATGGTGTCCTGACGCCTGCAATTTCAGTGTTATCTGCAACTGAAGGTTTAGCCCTACTAAATGAAGATTTAGCACAAGTCGCTGTTCCATTGACGGTGTTAATTCTTGCGGCATTGTTCTTAGTTCAGTCACGCGGAACTCACGCAATTGGCACTGTCTTTGGTCCAGTTATGTTGTGGTGGTTCGGGCTCATTGCAGGATTAGGTATCTATAGATTCCTTGCCGAGCCATCAGTAATCAAGGCTCTGTCCCCTGTTTATGCAATTGAATACATCGGGCAAAGTGGATTTAAAACTTTTGCAATTTTGGCATCCGTGATTTTGTGTGTGACGGGTGCGGAAGCGCTTTACGCCGACATGGGACACTTCGGAGTAAACCCAATTCGATGGGCTTGGATGTTTCTCGTTGGACCAGCTTTGATTTTTTGCTACCTCGGCCAGGCTGCTTTGGTTTCAACAAATCCTGAGGCGGCTTCAAACCCATTCTTTGGCCTTGCACCAAACCAAACCATGCTTGTGGTTTTGATTGTTTCGGCGACTCTGGCAACTGTGATTGCCTCACAAGCATTAATCACTGGGGTCTTTTCGCTCTCCCGACAGGCCGTACAGCTGGGGCTCTTCCCACGCTTAACGATTCGCCATACCAGTGCGGAACACGAAGGACAGATTTATGTTCCTGTCGTGAATTGGCTGGTAGGTCTTACAAGCATCGCATTGGTAATTGGATTCAAGTCTTCCTCGGCACTTGCCAGCGCTTACGTGCTTGCGATTGCAGGCACCATGGCGATAACAACATTTGCTTTCCACATTGTGGCCCGCCAAGTTTGGCAATGGCCGCTCGCTAAAGTTTTGCCACTGACAATGATTTTCTTGGTAGTCGACTTAAGTTTTCTAATCGGCACCGCAGGAAACATTCTTGATGGTGGGTGGGTTCCAATTGCCCTCGGTGCATTTGTATTTGCAGTGATGGGTATCTGGCGTGCTGGCAACCGCGCCTTGAATAGCAGAATGCGTGAATCTACCCGCACTTGGCAAGAAATATATCAAGGTTTGGAAACCGGCGAAATTGCTAGCGTTCCAGGTGTTGCTATCTTCATGGCATCACCAGCTGAAATGGTTCCTGCCGCCTTGATCTCGCACGTGACCGTAATGCATTCACTGCCTGAAGAAGTAATCGTTGTAACGGTTAAGTCTGACACTCAGCCAATTAGCACGACTCCTGCATTATGTGACCATATTTCAGATCGCTTATGCCGAGTAACTATCTACGCCGGATACATGGAAACCATCAACTTGCCGGAAGTACTCGAGCGCGAAGTGCTCGGAGAAAAAGAAAAGATTGCTACTTACTATTTGTCTGAGCGACACTTCTTGGCATCGAACCGTGGCTCTCTCGGTCACAGAACCGAGGCATTGTTTGAAATCTTGCACCGCAACTCAGTTGCTCCGACAGAATTCTATGGTTTGCCTTATGACCGAGTAATCACAATCGGAACTCGTATCGATTTATAGCAAGACAAAACTAAAGCCCGCTTTCTGATTTAAAAGCGGGCTTTAGTTTTTAGATTTACTTGCCGGCGTTTAACAACTCAATACGTAGATCGGCTGTTGCCTTGTGCGCTGACATTCCTTCAAATCCAGCAATTGCTGAATTGTGCGGAGCAACTTGCATTGTTGATTCGCGAGTTGAGGTTTGGTAAGTCACTGGCTTCAGGAAGCGACCTACTGACAAACCTGATGTGTACTTTGCGCCACCACCAGTTGGAAGCACGTGGTTAGTACCAGTGGTTCCCTTGTCGGCGTATGAAACAGTGGACCATTCTCCGATGAACAATGAGCCGTAGTTCTTTAAGTGCTTTAGGTAGTAGTCGTTGTCACCTGTGAGAATTTCCAAATGCTCTGGTGCCAAAGTGTCCATAACTTCTATGGCTTCATCTGGAGTGTTAACCAAGTAAACAGTTCCGTAATCGCGCCAAGCTGGGCCAGCGATGTATTCAGTTGAAAGTTCGCCTAGCTGACGCTTAACTTCGTCAATTACTGCCATACCAAGTTCGCGTGATGTTGTAACGAGCGATGCAGGTGACTGCATGCCATGCTCAGCCTGACCCAGAAGATCGCAAGCTACCATGCGAGCATCCGCAGTTTCATCTGCGATAACTGCAACTTCGGATGGACCGGCAAGTAGATCGATGCCGACGCGGCCGAACAACTGACGCTTTGCTTCAGCGACGTATGCGTTACCCGCACCAACCAAAATGTCTACTGGCTTTTCGCCAAGTAGGCCAAAGGTCATCGCTGCAAGTGCTTGCACACCACCAAGGATGAAAGTACGGTCTACGCCAGAAAGGTATGCCGCATAAAGTACTGCATCGTTGCCGCCAGTTTCAGACATCGGCGGAGTGCATGCCATGGTCATTGGAACGCCAGCAACTTTTGAGACACCAACAGTCATGAATGCCGAAGAAAGAATTGGGAAGTTACCTGCCGGCAAGTAAGCACCAACACGTTCGATTGGGATGTACTTCTGACCCAAGACAACACCAGGTGTTGTTTCTAATTCGAAGTCAACTAAGTGCTTACGAGTTTCTTTTGCAAACATCTTGGTGCGCTCGGAACCAATTTCCAGAGCCTTACGCAGTTCTGGTGAAAGCTTGTCACCAGTCTTTGCCAAGTCCGCGGCACTTAGCTCAAAGTCTTTGTCCCACTTGTCTAAATCACGAGAATATTTCTTAACGGCGTCAATGCCATTCTTTTCAATTTCGGAAAGCATCTTCGAGACAGTTTCGATAACCTCAGGCAAACGCTGCGCTGGAGGTGAATCTAGTTCTGGTGCCTTGAGCACTTCGATGTCCGCTTTAAGGAACTTCTTATCGGCTTCTGTAATACGCATGGTTAAAACGTACTTCCCTTCTTAGGTGTTGCGTTGGCGTTTTGGTGAAACATGTATTGGAAATCCCAAACCAACTCGAGCGGCCTCTGGCAAGGTTTCGCTCATAGAAGGATGAGGGTGAATTGTGTCTGCTAAGTCTTGCAGATTTGCGCCCATTTCGATTGCCAGCGTGACTTCAGCAATGTATTCCGAGGCATGAGGTCCGACAATTTGGGCACCAAGGACTACGCCTTCTGGAGTGTGAACTAGTTGCGCAAAACCGACTTTCTCACCAAGTGTGTAAGCCCGACCCGAAGCGGCCATTGGAAACATTGCAGCTTGGGCTTGGTAGCCCGCTTCTTTTGCTTCTTCAACAGTTAGTCCGGTCATTGCAATTTCTGGATCGCTGAACACAACAGCTGGAATTGCCGTCGGGTCAAACTTTGCATCATGACCACTTAAAACTTCGGCTGCCACGTGAGCTTCTGCGCTAGCTTTGTGAGCAAGCGCTGGTCCTGGAGTTATGTCGCCGATTGCCGCAATCTTTGACGTGACCAAAAGATCCGGGCCGACTTCTAGGATGCCGCGGGCATTTGGCTTGATGCCAATAACTTCTAGTCCGATGTCATCTGTGTTTGGCGTGCGACCAATTGCAACCACAACGTAATCAACATCGATGGCGCTCTCGACACCATCCGTTGTTACAGTCAGAGACTTTCCGTTATCGCTGACTACCTTGGTGTTGATTCGAACATCCACACCTAGTTCGCCAAGACGACGGGCAACTGGTGCAACTAAAGACGATGGCAGAGCTGGAAGTAATCTTTCAGCGGCTTCAATCATGACAACTTTGGAACCAAGTTGGGCCAGTGCAGTTCCTAGTTCAACTCCGATGTATCCCCCGCCGACTACTGCAATGGATTTTGGCAATACATCTAGAGCTAGAACATCGGATGAATCGAGAATTCGTTTTCCATCGCGTGGCAAGCCTGGAATAACCATTGGGCGAGAACCAGTTGCAATGATGCAATTCTTAAATTGAATGTGGGTTGGTGGGGCGTCACCAAATTCCAAAACGCCTTGATCTTTGCGAGTGAAGCGAAAGAAGCCTTGACGAACTTCAACCCCAGCAGTTTTAAGTAGTTGTCGCACGCCACCGTTTAAGCCAGTGACGACTTCAGTTTTCCAAGTTTGGAATTCCTTCATATCTACTGTTGGTTCACCGGCTACCTTTAGTCCGCGCTTACCCCAACCAGTAATGTCATGGGTTGCATGAGCCAATCCAATAAGTGCCTTGGAAGGAATGCAGCCAACATTTACGCAAACGCCACCAAGTCCAGCTTCACCTTGGGCATCGACCAATACGACTTGGCGACCAAGTTGGGCGGCAGCAATCGCAGCTACGTAACCACCAGGTCCGCCGCCGATAACCAACAAGTCAACCGATGACGGCATCTCTCCGACAACCACAGCGTCTGCCCTACTTCACTAAAGATTCTGGGTTAAGCAAAAGTTTTGCAATGTCACTAACGAAGGCGCCTAGGTGTGCACCGTCATTTATTCGGTGATCTGCAGCAACCACGATTGGCAAAACCATACGAACTGCAGGTACACCATCAACCGGAATTACCTTTTCGGCAATTCGGCCAAAGCCAGCAATTGCAGCCTCAGGTGGTCTAATGATTGGCGTACCTAACCAAGTTCCAAAGGATCCAAAGTTAGTAACCGTAAACGTGCCACCACCAAGTTGATCCGATGTAGCTTTTCTGGTCTTAGCAAGTTCAGCAAGTTCTTCAGTTTGCTTGGCCAACATCTCAACTGTGAAGTCATTTGCTTTGCGCATAACCGGAACGATTAAGCCATCTTCAGTAGCTGTCGCAAATCCAAGGTTGATGTCGTCGTATTGACGAATCTCGCCCATTTCGGAATCAAAGCGCGCATTAAAGGATTTATGACTCTGTAAAGCCATTACACAGGCACGCAGTAAGAGTGGTGTTACCGAGAACTTCATTCCTTCTTTTTCAAAATGTGGTGCTAGTTCACTGCGTAATGCCATTAGTGCAGTGGCATCAATTTCTTTGAATTCTGTGATGTGCGGAATTCGAAGGGCTTCCGACATGCTGGTCGCAATTTGTCTACGCAAGCCGCGTAGCTGAATCAAAGTAATGCCTGCTTGAGCGATTGTTGGTGAATTGTCGGGTGTTGGTGAGGCAGTGCTAGCCCCTGACTTTGAATTTATGACATCGTCTGAAGTGATTCGCCCGTTTGGACCTGATCCGACAATTGCTCCAAGATCAGCGCCAAGTGATGCGGCAAGCTTTCGAGTGCTTGGGCTAGCAAGTGGGCGTACGTTTGTTGCCCGGGCTGGTTTTGTTGCAGATTTTGAAGTTTGTTTCACTTCGACAGCTGGCGCAGATGCATGCGCTGCAATGTCTTTCGATATGGCACCGGTTGCTTCTATCTGCATCAAGTTAGAACCAACAGCTAATACGTCACCAACTTTGGCACCAAGTGATTTCACGATTCCGGTTACTGGTGCTGGGATTTCAATTTGTGACTTGTCAGTTTCGACTACTACTACTGGCTGATCTTCTTTTACGCTGTCCCCAACAGCGACTAGCCACTCGATTACTTCGGCTTCTGCAATCCCCTCGCCAACGTCAGCAAGTTTGTAGTCAATTAGGTTGCTCATGCAGAGGCCTTTGCCAAAGCTGCAACTTCCGCGATAACTCGATCAACATCTGGAATGTAAAGATCTTCAACACCACCAAGTGGGTATGGAGTATCAGGAGCCGAAATGCGAATGATCGGTGCTTCCAAACTGTAGAAGCATTCTTGCTGAATTGTTGCTACCAGCTCGCCACCGAAACCACCAGTAAGTGGGGCTTCGTGCAGAATCGCTACCCGACCAGTCTTTGCAACTGATTCTGCAATGCCATCTACATCAAGTGGATTCAACGAACGCAAATCAAGGACTTCAACGCTGATTCCTTGTTCGGAAAGTTCTTCAGCTGCACGTTCTGCAACATTTACGGCTGCAGACCAAGCGATCAATGTGACATCTGCACCGGAACGAGCTACTCGAAGTTTTCCGAGCGGAACTGTGTAGCGCTCGTCTGGCACTTCATCTTTAGTTAAGCGATAACCCTTAAGCGGTTCTAGATAAAGCACGGGATCATCTGATTCCATTGCCGCTGCAAGCAAGCCTTTTGCATCATATGCCGTTGCTGGCGCAACAACTTTTAGACCAGGTGTGTGGGTATAGAACGCTTCAAACGCATCAGAGTGAAGTTCTGGAGTGCGAACGCCACCACCAAATGGAGAACGAATAACAAGCGGCAATGCATGTCTGCCTTGCGAACGGTAACGCAGGCGCGCAACTTGCTGACCGATTTGGTGAAACGCTTGGTGACCAAAACCCAAGAACTGCAATTCAATTACTGGGCGTAGGCCACTCATTGCTAATCCGATTCCGGAACCAACAATCACACCTTCAGCGAGTGGCATGTCGACAACACGCTGTTTGCCAAAGCGAGCCTGCAAACCATCGGTAGCTCGGAATACGCCACCAAGAACGCCAACGTCTTCACCGATTACAACAACTCGGTTGTCTGCTTCCATTTCTTGGCCAAGGCATTCACGAATTGCTTCGATCATTGTCTTTTCACTCATTGGGCATCACCGTTTCGGTTTGCCCAATCGCGCTTTTGATCCAACATGCGTTGCGGTGGCTCGGCATACACGTGATCAAACAGTGCATCACTTGTTGCAAGTGGAGTGTTGCGGGCGATTTCCATTGCGGCATCAATTTGAGCCGCGCAACTGTCTAACAATTCTTGTTCCAGATTTTCATTCCAGATTCCACGGCTGCGTAGGTAGTTCTTGATTCGCTCTACTGGATCTTTCTGTTGCCACTTTTCCAGTTCTTGTTGATCGATGTATCGCGTTGGATCATCAGCAGTGTTATGCGCACCAGTTCGGTAAGTTACGGATTCGATCAAGGTTGGTCCACCACCTGCGCGAGCTTTAGCAACAGCTTGCGCAGTTACTTCATGCACCGCAAGCAAATCGTTGCCATCAACCATTACGCCTTCAACGCCATAACCAATGGCACGTTCAGCAAATGAGCGAGCAGCGGTTTGATTTTCGCGTGGTGTTGAAATAGCCCAGCCATTGTTTTGCAAAAAGAAAATTACTGGAGCTTTCATAATTCCGGCAAGGTTCAAACTTTCGTGGAAGTCGCCTTCCGAAGATGCGCCATCACCAAAGAATGTAATGACAACACCGTCACCACCTTGCATCTTTAGTCCCCACGCCAAGCCGGTTGCTTGCGGGATTTGCGCAGCTAGTGAAATTTGCATTGGCAACATGTTTACGTTTGGTGGAATCGTGCCACCTTTTGGATTACCCATGAAATAAAGTGCGAAGTTTTCAATTGGGTAACCGTGGCGAATCAGGGCTGGGAACTCTCGGTACTGCGGAACGATCCAATCTTTTGCTGGATCAAGCGTTGAAGCTGCACCTACTACTGATGCCTCTTGGCCACGCACTGACGAGAAAGTTCCAAAGCGGCCTTGGCGTTGCATGCTGGTGGCTTTGTCATCAAAGACTCGAGTCAGCATCATGTAGCGAAGGGCTTCAAGCACTGCTTCATCTGACATTGGAGATTCGCCAGAATCCAAGATTCCAGAATCTGTCAGCCGATTGAATGGAGCAATCGAATCAAAGTTCGGTAAAAACCGCGATTCGCTCATGATTGCACTCTTCCACGCTGCGCCCAGCATTGGCAAGTGGCAAAACAGGCTTGACTTAGGGACTTTCTGGGCAAAGAATGATTAGTGCATGCACTAATGTATGCAGATTCGCGGGAATCTTGAAAGTCATGGGGAATTGAATGATCTATCAAGCTAGAGCGGGACAAGTTGCTTATGGGTACGCAATTGGAATGCTTTGTGCCGAGTGGCACATTCCATTTATCCCAGGTGATTTGAATAACGCAGGAACCTTCTCTTTTCCTGTGCGATACAAATCTGTAAAGGGAGTGTCTGGCGCAGACGTGCTTCGTGGAAATGGCGATAGCTATGCCCAGATCATGATTGATGCTGCAAAGAAACTCGAAGCCGAAGGTGTTCGCGCGATTACTGGCAACTGCGGATTTATGGCCGCTTACCAGGAAGTGGTTGCGAGTCAAGTAAAGATCCCAGTGTTCTTAACTAGCTTGATCCAACTTCCAATGTTGCTCAATATGTATGGTCAACAACATCACATTGCAATACTTACTGCAAACTCAGCGTCAATGACTGACCAGCTACTTGCTGGCGCAGGTGTTGCCGATACCTCTCGCCTAACAATTCAAGGCATGGAAACCTATTCGCATTTCAATGACGTAATTTTGAAAGAACTTGGAACTCTCGATGAAGACACGATGCGAGCAGAAGCCGTCCAAGCGGCAAAGGACGCAATCAAGCGGGATCCAGAAATTCGGGCATTTATGTTGGAGTGCAGTGACTTGCCTCCGTATAGCAAGGCAATTGAAGCAGCTACTGGCCTGCCGGTATTTGATTGGGCTAATTTCATAACTTATGTCTATAACGCAACCGTTCCCCATGACTATCAGGGCATTTGCTGAAAGACTGTCGTTAGTTAAATCACTAGGAGATTCTCGTGCGCACAATTGTTGTTGGCGGTGGCGTAGTCGGAGTTACGACTGCTTACTACCTGTTTAAAGAAGGTCACGAAGTTGTAGTTGTCGATAAGGCAACCAAAGTTGCTGCAGAAGCTACTGCAGTTAACGCAGGTTTGATTGCGCCTGGCCATTGCTTTGCTTGGGCATCGCCTGCAGCACCAAAGATGTTAGTTAAATCTTTGTTCGGCGAAAAGACTTCGATTCGAGTGAAGCCAACTTTGAATCCCCGTTTTCTTTGGTGGGGTTTGCAGTTCATGCGCGAGTGCACAACTGAGCGCGCTGCAATAAATACTTTGGCAAAAATGCACTTGTGTGATTACAGCCAAACCAAACTTGATGAAATTGCCTTAGCTGAAGGTATAAACTACCAAGGCGTGGACAAGGGTTTGTTGTACTTGTACCGCGATGCCGCAGAACTTGAACTTGGTATGGGCAAGATGAAGTTGTTAACTGACAACGGTCAAAAACTCGAGCAGTTAGACATGAAGGGTTTGGCTGCGGTCGATCCCGCATTTGGTAATGCCACAGTTCAATTAGCTGGCGCTATTCATGCTCCTAATGATGGCAGCGGAAACTCCGAATTGTTTACCCGCAAACTAACTGAACTATTGATTAGTAAAGGTGTTGAGTTCAAACTTGGCGTCACCGCAAAATCTTTCGTTGCAGATGGCGATCGCATCACTGGATTACAAACCGATCAAGGTTTGATGACTGCTGACAACTACGTGCTAGCAATGGGTGTTTGGAGTCCAAAGCTTTCTCGCACAGTTGGACAAGACCTTCCGGTTTACCCGGCCAAGGGTTTCTCAATGACTTTCGACCTTAAAGACAAATCAAAGGCGCCTGAACTTGGTGGTGTTGATGAGAAGACTTTGGTCGCTTGGTCACCAATGGGCGATCAACTTCGCATGTCTTCGACTGCGCAGTTCTCTGGATTTGACGCTTCTCACAAACCAGAAGACTTCGCAGCAATTCGCAGCACTGCCAAAGAGTTGTGGCCAGATGCTGCTGATTGGGATGGCGGTTCAATGACTGCAGGTTTGCGTCCGATGACTCCAGATGGTCCACCAATTATTGGTAAGGGCAAGAAGCACAAGAACTTGTATTACAACACCGGTCACGGTCACATGGGATGGACTATGGCAAGTGGATCAAGTGCTGCAATCGTTGACATCATTGCTGGTCGTACGCCAGAAATTGCCATGGATCCATTTGTTGTTCGTACTTACCGCAAGTAGTTCAGCATGAAAACTGCACTGATTACCGGTGGCGCTAAAGGGATTGGCTTAGCAATTAGCCAAGAGCTAATGCGCGATGGCTGGAATATAGTCATAACCGGTAGAGATGCCCAGGCAATCGATGCTGCAGTTGCCGGCCTAACCACTGGACCAGGCAAAGCTGTCGGAAAAGTTATGGACGTTCGAGATCGCGCTTCCATTGATGCAGTGCTGGCAGAAGTTCGCAGTGAATTCGATTCACTTGATTCCTTAATCAACTGCGCCGGTGTAATCATTCGCAATGAGTCAGAAGTACTAAGTGAAGCTGACTGGGAAACAGTTATCGATACTGATCTCAGTGGCGTATTCAGATGCAGTCAAGCTGCTTTTGAGGACTTAGCGAAAGCTAAAGGTGCCACCATCGTTAACGTCGGATCAATTGCTGGAAGTGTTGGCATCGCAGGCCGTGCTGGATACACCGCAGCCAAGGCTGGATTAGAAGGTTTAACTCGAACCCTTGGTTTGGAATGGGCAGACCGAGACATTCGAGTCAATGCTGTTGCGCCAGGTTGGACTCGCACTGAAATGGTCGCAGGCGGTATCAAAGATGGTCGCCTTTCCGAAGCTGCACTCACTTCCAGAATTCCACAAAAGCGTTTGGCTGAACCACATGAGATCGCAACAGTTGTGAAGTTCTTGATGTCTGCTGACTCTAGTTACATCACCGGTCAAACAATCACGGTTGATGGCGGTATCACCATCAACGGCAACACTTAAACTAACGAAGTTTTAACAGCGTTACTTCTAACGCATCAAATACATGTTGTTGCGCTGTTGATTCTGCTTCATCCGCGTCATGATTCTTGATTGCCTTAAGGATCGCAGCGTGACCCTTGATCGATAGTTTGGTCTCCTCTTTGGTGTACATCTCAGCGATGCGATGGTTAAAGAAGTGCTTACTGTTACTTCGATTGATTCGCTCTAACCGAGTGTTACCGCAAGCCGTGAAAATAGCGGCGTGGAATTGATCGTTTAGATCCACAATCAAATCTCGATCATTTGAGGTGATTAAAGAATCTTTATGAGCGCCGATCTTTTCAATTTCTTTATAAGCAGCGGTTCCCACTTTTTGAGCAGTTAATCGAGCAGCCATACCTTCAAGCGACGCCCGGACTTCATAAATCTCAACGATCTCATCGCGAGTGTGTTCCCGAACTACGTAACCACGTTTCGCAGCAACTACTAAGCCTTCCGCTTCCAGGAGTTGTAGTGCTTCTCGAATTGGCGTGCGTGAGGTCTTTAGTCGTTCAGCCAAATCAACTGCGATTAATCTTTCATTCGGACGGATCTTGCCTTGAATGATTTCATCCCGAAGAAGTGTCAGGGCTTCAAAGGTTAGTGAGCCTTTGGGTGGCAAATCAGTCATTTCGAAGTGGCCCTAATGTTTGAGAAGTTATAAATCAAAGCATAACGGAAGATAGAATTAGGACTACGAAAACTATTGTTATGGATTCCTCACATGAGCTATGAGTTTGATCAAGATCCGCTAGTTAAAGAGTTTGCATTGCGAGTTCGCAACTTCATTGATACTGAAGTTGTTCCGTATGAGCCGGAACTAAATCCGGATTCACATGGCATCAATCCGAAACTTAGAGTTGTTTTGCAAGAAAAAGCGCGAACTGCAAATGTATTTGCTCCAACTGCGCCAAAAGAATTTGGTGGACATGGATTTAATCACGTTGCCCAAGCTGTAATTCTTGAAGAATCTGGTCGCAGTTTGCTGGGACCAACCGCATTAAATTGTGCTGCTCCAGACGAGGGCAACATGTTGCTACTTCACAAAATTGCAACGCCAGAGCAGCGTGCAAAGTACTTAGCACCACTATCTAGAGGCGAAATTAGATCTTCATTTGCAATGACTGAACCAAGTCCAGGTGCAGGTGCAGATCCAAACTTACTTTCAACAACTGCTGAGAAAACTGCTAATGGCTGGATCATCAATGGCAATAAGTGGTTGATTACGGGTGCTGATGGTGCTGGGGTCTCGATTGTGATGGCAAAGACTTCAGGTGGCGCAACCATGTTCTTGGTCGACGCTGACAATCCAGGAATGAAAGTAGTGCGCAGCCTGGACACTCTCGACAGCGCTTTCACCGGTGGCCACGGGGTCGTGGACTTTAACAACTGCGAGGTTTCCGAGGCAGCAGTACTTGGACAAGTTGATGAAGGTTTTGTTAATGCTCAGGTACGCCTTGGGCCTGCTCGCCTAACCCATTGCATGCGTTGGTTAGGTGCTGCGCGTCGGGCACATGAATCGGCGGTGGCCTACGCTGCTGCTCGCCCAATGTTTGGCACTGAATTAGCTTCCTTGGGTATGGCTCAACAAATGATCGCGGACAATGAAATCGACATCGCCGCCTGCCGCGCATTAATTCATAGAGCTGCCTGGGTTTTGGATCAAGGCCTGCCCGCACGTGCGGAAACTTCAATTGCCAAAACCTTTGTTGCCGAAGCAACTTTTAGAATCGTGGATCGTTCGATGCAGCTGTGTGGTGCCAAGGGAACATCGAGCGAGCTACCAATCGCTCAAATCTTCCGGGATATCCGTCCCTTCCGGATTTATGACGGACCATCTGAAGTTCACCGTTGGTCAATTTCGCGTCGATCAGTTCGTCATTCACAGGCAGGCAAGTTGCCTGGAGACTGGGCGTGACAAAAGAAATCTCCGATCCGCCAGGATTGCGATTAGCTCCACTTAGTTCGTGGATGCAAGAAAACGTTGCTGACTTTGATGCCAGCGGTCCAATCCAAGCAACCTTGCTTGCTGGTGGTCGCTCCAACGTTTCGTATCGAATAGATGATGCAAGCAATTCAAGCTGGGTACTTCGCCGTCCACCACTTGGTCACATCATGCCTTCGGCTCATGACATGGGTCGAGAGTTTCGAGTTCTTTCAGGTTTGAATAAAGTTTCATTTCCAACACCAACAACACGTGGGTACTGCGAAGACGAATCAGTAATCGGTGCCAAATTCATGATGATGGATTTTGTTGAAGGTCGAGTAATTGAATCAGCAAAAACCGCAAAGTCACTTTCAGCGCAGCAAGCCGGCGAGATCTCCCAAGAATTAGTCGATATCTTGGCGCGATTACATGAAGTTGATCCTGTTGCTGCAGGGTTAGATCAACTCGGAAAACCGGCTGGATACCTGCAGCGGCAAGTTAAGCGTTGGGGCGAACAATGGCAGATCACAAAGACGCGTGAGCTTCCAGAAATTGAAGCGCTTCATGCTTGGCTAGAAACAGCAATTGCAAAAGTTCCAGATTCACTTCCAACATCAATCGTGCACGGCGATTACCGAATCGACAATGTCATTCTGGATAGAACTCAAAGCGAAATCGTCGCAGTTCTAGATTGGGAAATGTCAACACTTGGTGATCCAATCTCAGATCTTGCAATCTCACTGGTTTATTGGAGTCAAGCCAGCGATACTCTGCGCAAAAAGATTCCGGTGGCCGAAGATGTCACAAGCGGTCCAGGCTTTTGGTCCAGGCAACAAGTTTTGGATCGTTACGTTGAACAAACGGGTCTAGATGTTTCACATTTAGATGAATGTGTTGCCCTCGCATGCTTTAAGTTGGCGGTAATCATGGAATCGATCCACCACCGAAACTTAAGTGGCCAACAATTGGGCGCTGCTGCTGGAGCTCAAAGCACTATGGGTGAAGCAACTGTGGCATTAACTGAACTTGGACTGGCAGTAACTCGCCAAGGTGCGATCGAAGCTTTAAACAACTAGCCCATCACTGTGCCGGATGAATTTTCATTCAAGGCACGTTTGCGGGAAAAAGTTCCAAGATTGATTTCTTGCTTTGTATGTTCAGTTCGGTAAATCACTGGATCAGCATCATGATCATGTCCCGCTTCAACGGCAGAAATCAGCTCAGCCATTAAGCGGCCGGCCGTTGGGGCATTCTTGAATTGATTGCCACTACTGCCAATTGCCATGTAGTAACCAGGTAATTCGCTCTTGTCATAAATCGGCGTCCAGTCTGAAGACACGTCATAAACCCCAACGACTCCGCTGGCACTTGAGGGCACCTTTAGGTCTGGAAGTCTACGGGCAGCTCGAGTTACTTGAGCATCGAATAACTCTTGGGTACGAACCATGTTCACATCGTCTGGATTTTCCACCCACTGGAAGTCATCACATTCAGGTTCAGTGCCACCAACTAAGAAGGCATGACCAGATTCAGGGCGAATGTAAACGCCTAAATCTAAGTCGCCAATGATTGGGTTGTTATCGAATTGCTCTGGTGCGGCAACGTGATGAACTTCTTGACGCATCGGCCGAACTGAAACAGTGAAGTCGGAACCAACTCCAGCTAAGTCGTTGATCCGACTAGCCCAAGGTCCAGCTACATTCACAACTACTGGACTTTCGATTTGTTCACCATCGTTTAACTCAACACCACAAATTCGACCATCGGCAGTCAAGATCTCAGTGACTTCCTTCTTGAATTTAAACTCAACACCTAGTCGCATCGCAGCATTCGCCAGATTCACTGTTGCTAACAACGGATCATTGATGTATCCGCCTTCTGGTGTGTACATAGCTTCGATTGCATCGGTGGCATCTTCCCAGAATTCATCGTCATCGATTTTCTTAGGCGGCCAGTACATTCCAGTATCAATTCCTGGAACGATTTCTTGCATTCGCTTGGCATCAACGACTTCATGTTCAATACCAACAGCTGTAAACAACTCTTTAGTAAGCGGAATCGAAACCACAGGAACTTTCACCATCATCACGCCAATGTTTCGCACTTCCGCGAGAACTTCATCATTAGCGGCGTTTAGATGAGTGCGCCAATTCTTCCAACATTGAAAAGCTTCCCAGGAAAGTGCCACAGCATCGTACGTCGAATAATTGAATCGAATTACAGCACTGGATGAGCTTGTTGAACCAAGACCAGGTGCTGCTGCTTTGTCAACAACGATTACTGATAGACCTTTTCGGGCCAACTCGTAGGCAACCGAAGATCCAATCACTCCAGCTCCGATTACCACGGCATCGCACTTGCTTGTCATTTCAAAATCTCCTGAATCTCTAAGCACATTGTTTCAGGAAACCCACTTCATCGAGGCAGTATTCCCAAGCAACAAAGCAAAAATGTACCTATAAACATGTATGGACCAAATGCGATTCGTGATTTTCGGGTCATTCGCTTGGATACTAATCCGATGAATGCCACCAATCCTGCCAAGAAGAATGACGCAAAGATTGCCACCAGCCAGTAATCAGCTGAGTACCAACCAACCGTTAAACCAATTGGGAACGCAAACTTTACATCTCCCATACCTAACGAACCCCGACTTAGTACGAACAAGATCAGATAGCTTGCTGTAGTCGCGCTAGCCACAATTAGGACCTCACCCAGTTGTTTGAAGTTGTCTACGCTTAGCAAAATCAGCACAGAACCTTGAACTACCGTGAACCAACCGACTACAGAGTTCGGTAGCCGATGCACCCTGAGGTCTATTACTGAAAGGCAGGTTCCAAACCCAATAAAAACCATTAAGGGTAAGAGATTGCGCATCCCACAACGGTATGCGCTTGGATTTGTAAAGCGGATTTTTTATCCACAGCCCTGCCCTAGACTCGTAAGACTTGAACTCGTTAGAGGAGATTGTTTTGAAGATTCTTATTGTTGGCGCGAACGGACTACTTGGATCTGGCGCAGTGGCTGCCCTATCGGATGGCAATGAAATCATACAAGCTTCTCGCAGCGGTAAGGTTTCCGTTGACCTAACTAATCCAGAATCTATTGCCGCTATGTATGCCAAAGTCGGCAAAGTGGATGCCGTTATTTCGGCTACCGGCAAGGTCCCGTTCAAGACTTTGTCTGAACTCACACTTGCGGATTACCAATCCGGAATCAACGACAAAATTTTGGGGCAGGTTGAACTAGTTCGTCAAGGACTTGAATACGTTAACGACGGTGGTTCATTCACGTTAACCACTGGAATTTTGGAACGCGCCGCAATTCCAACCGGCGTTGTTGCTTCACTTTCAAACGGAGCTTTGGAATCTTTCGTCATGGCTGCAGCAATCGAAATGCCACGTGCCATGCGAATCAATGTCGTTAGCCCAAGCGTTTTAGTTGAAGCAACTGGATACCATCCATACTTCGTAGGCTTTGAGCAAGTAACGCTTAAAGCATGTGGCAAGGCTTACGCAAAATCAGTTAATGGCAAGAAGAACGGTCACGTTTACAAAGTTGGCTAGTCTTACCTAACTACTGGAACAACCTTCACGCCAGTTGCTTCAAGCAAGATCATTAGGTCATGGTCTTTGCTCTGTGACACCAATTCAATAACGCGTTCTGTTGGCCAAACCAAATCTTCTGCATCTGCTCTCTGGAGAAAACTGACTTTGGCATTGGTAGCTTCTTTAAGGTCGTGAATTAGCTCTGGATTCTTTGGGCCAACTAAAAGCACGTTTATAACTGGTGAGGCAAAGGACACCTGGACATCTTTTTCATGGCGGTAGATTTCCCAGTGATAGCCCGCCACAATCCCAGTGCTAATCAAGATTCCAATAGCAAAACGCATATCACTAAACGTGTTCGCGCCGAGGTTGGAACTCAAAATTCCATCGAAAAGTTGGAACACGATCGTGATCAACGAAATGATGGCAGTGATTCCACCTACGCCAAATAGTAAGAACAAATAGGTTCTACGAACTGGCGAACCATGTTCGGACTCTGGCTCACTCTTTGCGATTCGCTGGATACGCGTCCAGAAACGCCACCATACTGGCCCCGCAACAATGATTACTGTGGCAGAACCAATAAGCGTGTTAATCGCACCTGGACCAGAAAGTCTTGTTTGCTCAGTAAGCGCCTCGATGATGGCCACAATAACTATTGATATTCCAATTGCGCTCGCTATCAAACTGATTGCCGACATCAAATACTCGTAAGTACGTTGAATATCTGTTCTGACAGACTGAGTTGGCAACAATGATCTGTGGTACCACCAGAACAAAAGTCCGGCACTGGCAACAGCAACAGATTGTGGAATGCTTGCAAAGTGATCAGCTATTTTCTGCGTTGCAGGCTCACCAAAGTTCCAAACCAAAACTTGATACAGCGAGACACTTAGAGAAACGATTGCGGTAACTAGTGTTGCGCCAACACCTGCAATGAGAACATAACCAAGCCACAAGCTATCGGTTTTGATCGTGTTTGCATTCTTGATCCAGTAATAGACCCATAGTCCACCTGCAATTACCAAAGTTCCTAGACCAATAGCGATTGGACTATCCGCAGTGACCAATTCAGTTTGCTGAGTGCCTAAGAAAACTGGCTGACTAAGTAGGGCTGCAAAGATTCCGGTTAAGACCTGAACTAGACCGATCAAAGCAGCTAACGCCGTGATGAAAGAACCTACAAAAAACTGAATTCGGAAGTCATTCTTTGGAATAACCGTATTAGAAATCTTGAGAACAATAATCCACGCTGTGCCCCAGACAAGTGATCTAGAGATTGTTGAACCTAGAGCAGGATCATTATTGATAACGTTGTGCATTACAGCAATGATTGAAGTTAAGAAGACCAACAGCGAAATGATTGCCGCTAGTGTTGCAAAAAATGTTGGAACAAAACCATGGCCTTCTGAAGGATTTTCTCGTAGTGAATTTCTTAGCCAGATAGTTAGCCCTGCCAATAGCGGTCCGCCCACAACAACAAAGGCCAAGTTGCTTGCTAACGAGCTTTGATCTGAATTAACAATGTTCGAAGTATCTAGCACTCTGCCTAGCAAGCCAGCTATGCCTACAGTGACAATAATGAATAGTCCAAAGACCAATGAATACTGAAAAAATAGCCTTACTGGTTGCGCGTTTGAATCAAGTGATTGTGATCGACCGGATACTTTACGAATAACTAAAACCACGACTGCAATCATGATTAGAAGTGGTACGAAAGAAAGCAAGATACTCATTATTTGTAAACACCTCCGCATTCATAAGTTGGCCACGGGATTCCGGCGATTTTCCAGCCTGAATCATCCTTGGTCAGTCTGAATGTCTGCGTTTCGGCATAGCCGTTATAAAACGGATCGCCATTAGAGGATTCAATCTTTACTGTGACACTGGCTGTGGTTTCTGATGAGGTCGTATCGGACAGCAGAATACGCAATGAGTCTTGCACATAGGCACGATCAAAATCTTCAATAGTGCATTTGGAGTCCTCAGCCAAATAGGTCAAAGCCTGATCGAAGTCTTTATCGGCGATAGCTGTTAGATACTGCTGCACCTTAGATTCGGGTGAGTTCACATCCAACTGTGCCGTTGGATCCTTAACTGCCAAAATTGCAATCAATGCGATTGCCGCAATAGCAGCAATAACAATCCCAAGAATTCGATTCGCTCTTTTTTCACTCATATTTTTAGGCTACGCCTGTAAGTGCCCAAAAGCAAAGGCCTGACAACTTTTTGTAAAGCAAAAGCGAAAGACCCCCGCGATACTGCGAGGGTCCTTCAAAGGTTTGAGCTAACAATGAAATTGTTTGCACCACCGACTAGGCTCAATTTTGATTCATTCTCAGACTCATGTCAAGGAGTTACTTGTAGTCTTTTCTCAAGAGATTGAGGAATTGTGAGTACTGATCCGCTTTTAACGCCATTCACCCTAAAGAAT
>JAIOWT010000005.1 GCA_021742025.1 Candidatus Nanopelagicales bacterium | reverse complement strand
GTTCCCCGATTGCATCCGCGCCCAGCTCCATACCTAGCCAAGCGAAGGCAGTGTTACATGAGATTTCGAGTGCTGACTGCAGCGTGGTTACATCACCAGCACCGCATGATTTGCCATTCCAATTTCCAAGCTGAACATCCGTCCCAGGCAAGTTGATCTGAGTTGGCCCTGGCAACTGCGAATCAGCCACATATTTTCCGGACTCTAATGCCGCTGCAGCTGTAACCAATTTAAAGGTCGAACCAGGAGGAAGTGTCATCGCGAGAGGTCGATTAAGCATTGGTTGTTTCGGATCTGCATTCAAATCCTCGTAAGTGTCTTGAATGTCTTGCGCATCATGACTGGAAAGTAAGTTTGGATCAAATGAAGGTGAACTTGCTAAAGCCAGAATCGCACCGGAAGTGGGATCGATCGCAACTACTGCGCCGGTTCTTCCATTTAACGCTTCCATTGCAGCTACTTGTGCTTCTGGATCAATAGTTATGCGAATTGCGCCGCCCTTTGGTTCCCGGTTTGCAAATAGTTGCTGTAACCGATCAACAAAGAAACGACTATCGTTACCGGCTAAGACATCATTAGCCTCTGCTTCAATTCCAGTTGCTCCGTAAACCAAAGAATAGAAACCGGTTATTGATGCGTAGGTTGAACCGTCTCCGTACTCACGCAAGTACTTTAAGTCATCGGAAGTCGGCGTAGATTCTGCGATTGCTTGCGAACCAAGCAGAATTGGGCCACGCTCGCGTGAGTATTCAGTTAACGTCACGCGCTGGTTTCCAGCTTGGTTTCGTAAGTCACCAGCTTTAAACACTTGGATGTATGAAAGATTGATTATTAAGGCAAGCAACAGCACAACGATTGCTGCAGTGACTCTATTGATCTGTCTAATCATTGAGATCGCCTTCTTGGCGTGGAATCAATTCAGCGTCACTAATTTCAGGTTCCCGAGCAGCGTTTGATATGCGGATCAAGATTGCAACGATGATGTAATTCGCAACAAGCGAAGAGCCTCCATAGGATAAAAATGGAGTTGTTAATCCAGTTAATGGAACGAGTCTGGTCACTCCACCGATAACAATAAAAGTTTGTAGGCCAATGACAGTTGTTAATCCAATTGCCAATAAGTTTCCAAATGGATCACGAGTAGCTACTGCTGCGCGTGCACCTCGTTCGATAATGATGGCAAACAAAAGCAAGATCGCAATCATTCCCATTAGACCCAACTCTTCACCGAGTGCTGAAGTTATGAAATCTGTTTTTGCAAATGGCACTAATTGTGGATAGCCCTGACCCCAACCAGTTCCAAATAGGCCACCATTAGCAAACCCATAAAGTGATTGAACGATTTGGAATCCAGATCCATTGGCATCGGCAAACGGGTCTAGCCAGACATCAAAGCGAATCCGAACGTGTCCAAAAGCTTGGTAAGCCACAGCGCCACCAACTGTTAGTAACGCTCCACCTATTAACACCCAGGAGCGTCTACCAGTTGCAACGTAAAGCATCACAATAAAGAGACCGAATAACAAAAGAGACGTGCCAAGATCCCGTTCCAAGATCAAAACTAAAAGTGCCGCTAACCAAACCAACAACATTGGTCCAAAATCCTTAGCGCGCGGGACACCAATGCCAAGAATTTTGTTGTGAACTAAAGCTAAGGAATGTCGCCGCGTAACCAAAAACCCAGCGAAGAAAATGGTTAATGCAACTTTCGCCAACTCACCTGGTTGGAATGTAAACCCAAGAAAACTAATCCAGAGGCGAGCGCCATTAATTTCAGTCCCGATGAATGGCAGAAGTGGAAAGAAGAGCAAGGCGATTCCAGCAAACCCTGCAGTAAATGTAAATCGTTGTAATCTGCGATGGTCGCTGACGAAAGACAAAACCAACATGAAAGCAACTAATCCAACTAACATCCAGGTCAGTTGCAAGTAAACGTCTGGAGTTGGTGTTGGACTGCCGTTACTTATTGCACGTTGTGCGGCTGCAATGTCGAGTCGGTGAATCATCGCTAAGCCAAGCATGTTTAAGGCGGCCACACTAGGCAGCAATAGCGGATCAGCGTATGGTGCTTGCCACCTCACAACTACGTGTGTAACTAGAAGTAATAACCCTGCACTAAGTAATGAAGTCCAGCCGCCAAACGAGGTTTGACCGGTAGCTGAATCCACCAAAATCCAAGCAAAAACACCAATGAGCCAAGCCCCGACGAGTAAAACTAATTCTGCAGAACGACGAGTCGATACCCGATATTGAGTAAGCGTTTCGGTCACTGTGTTGGCTCCGGACACCCAGGTGTTGTTGGTGTTACAACACATAAGTCGGCGCTTAGCTTGAGTCGTTCAACTGCAGCTTGAGCGTTTTCAAAATCATCCGATTCAAAAGTTTGGTAAACCTGATCTCTTTCAAATTCAGGCAATTTGTTTGCTTCAACTTCTGTGATTTCAACCAGGCGATACATGCCACCGGCTGGGACTCCTTGAAAAATTGCAACTACATCGTCTTTCACGTAAACACCAACAAACCATTGATTGGCTAACCACCAAATTGTGGTCGCAACGCCAAGCGCAATTACTCCGATAGTTGCAAGTACGGGAGCGAGCCAGCTTCTCCCAGTTTCTAAGAAGGTTTTGTCAATAACTAGGTTCTTTGTTTCACCCTCATCGGGAAAATCAACCGCCGGTAACCGAGACTGGTTGGCTGAATCTGCTGCCGACCCAATCAGCACTGGATCAACTTCGATGCTGTCACTGACGACATCTGCAACGACGACTGTGATGTTGTCCGGTGCCCCAGCTGTCATGGCAGCATCAATTAAGAGTGTCACGGCTTGTGTTAAGTCTTCAGTGGCAAGGCATTGCGAAATCTGAACTGAATCTATAACTCCACAAAGACCGTCACTACACAGCAGGAAGCGATCACCCTCCCGAGTTTCCCGAACTGACAAATCAACTTCAACCGCATGAATTCCATCGATAGCCCGCATCATTAGATTGCGTCTTGGATGTACTGCAGCCTCTTCTAAGGTAATTTCTCCAGAGTCCACAAGTGTCTGCACAAAAGTGTGATCCTTGGTCATTTGTTGTAACTCACCGTCACGGTAGACATAGGCCCGAGAATCTCCAACGTGCGCCATTGCAATTCGATCTTCTCGCAATGCGACCACAGTCATTGTCGTTCCCATGCCAGCAAGATCACGATTACCGGCAACCACATCTGCGATGTACTCGCCCGATGTAATTACAGCGTCAGCAAGTTGATTTAGAACCTCATCGGCGCCAACCGAATTTGAAGCGGCTGCCACGACTGCGGCGATAGTTGCAGCGCTTGCGAGCTCACCGGCTTCGTGTCCACCCATGCCATCTGCAACCACGAGTAGATCTATCGCTGCGTAACCTGCATCTTCGTTATTGCGACGAACTTTTCCGATTTCGGATCGCGCTGCAAAACGAAGACTCAAACTTGTCATGAGCTCAATTCCATGCTGGTTCTCCCAATTCGTAATTGAGTGCCAGGTTGGAAAACTGTAGGTGTTGAAACTCGAGTTCTATCAATCCAAGTTCCATTGGTTGACCCCAGATCTTCCACTATCCAATGATTTCCGTTTGGAGTCAGGCGAGCATGATGCGTACTGACGAAGTCGTCATCTAGAACGATCGTGGCATCTGGTGCACGTCCAATAATGATCGGCGATGTGCCCAACGGAACTGCAGTACCACTCAAAGCGCCTTCAACAATTACAAGTTGAGTAGAAGTTTTTCTAGCGCGAAGCGTAGCTCGGGGACTTGGTCGCTTCGTCGAACGAGCAGGCGTCAATGGTTTTGCATCACGAGGCGCTTGAAGATCTCTGCGCAAAACGGAAACAACTGTAAGCACAAACCACCAAAGCGCGATTAAGAAACCTATTCGCAGAATACTTAGCAATAACTCTGACATGACTAATTCACTTACTCATATATGTGAGAGTTATATTTCCAATTTTGATAATTGATCCGTCGCGTAGCAATGATTCGCTGGCCCGCACACCGTCGACAATTGTTCCATTTGTTGAATCAAGATCACGAATCAAAACTTCTGATCCTAAAACGATTGAACAATGTAGTCGACTAACACTTGTGTCATCAATTTGAATATCAGCTTCTACGCCGCGCCCGATGTTTGTAACGGATTGCGTGATCTTGAATTCCTCACCTGTTATCGAGGTTAGATAAGGAGTGGCCTCCGGTATAAACGCTGACTTTGGCATCTGCGGAGTAGCGTCTTGGTCCACGGATGAAGGCACAACTATGCCTTCTGGACGTTTCGCTGCCGTACTGCGAATCCGAAATACCCCGGTTTCCAGGGACTGATCAAGATCGAAAGAAATGTGAGCTAAATCCACGCAGGTGTATCGCTGTTCCCGCGTATACGAATCAGCCAAGGCGCCAAGCTCAATACTTAATGTGTCGAAATAGGTCGATAATCTCTCATGATCAACGGAGCCAAGTTCGATAATGAAAATGTTGGGGACGACAGTCTGTCCATTAATAGGGTCTGCCCGATTGTCGATTTCCTGCTGCAAGGCTGCCCCAAGCTCAACAGGTTGTACTTCGGATTTGAAAGCTTTGGAAAACGAGCCATTTACAATTTGGTCAAGGCGCTGTTCCAAGTTGTCGAGTAGACCCATCTGAACTCCTTGGCTAGTAGCAAACTGCAAAATACACAGTTACTCGCAGGCTTCAATTCTACTTGACAGGGGGATATCTATGATTTTCTTGCTAGTTAGTGAAAAAGTACGGCTTTTTATGCAGCAAAGGCCAAAACGAGTAACAGACCTACTATTACGGCAACTATCGCTATCCCAGCTTTCGTTGCCAGAACTTTAGCGACGGCCGGAATGTAGGTTGCAATGGTTAGCGCGAGACCAAACATCCAAAGTGGCGCACCTTTTTCAAATGAGTTCTGATATCGCCAATTGATCAATCCAATTGCGAATAGTAGGTAACCGGCCCAGCGCATATTTAAAATGATTGTTTCCACCTTCTAACCGTATCGGTGATAACTATTCACCCATGTTTAAACCCGCAATTAACACTTGCTAGAACTGTAGAAGCAAGGAATTATGGAGATATGGCTACTGCATCCAACTTTTATGACTTGTCGTTTACAAACAACCGTGGTGAATCAGTTTCACTTTCTGACTATTCCGGAAAGCCAATCCTGGTTGTCAATACTGCAAGTAAATGTGGATTCACACCACAGTACGAAGGACTGCAGAAACTTCATGAAGAATTCCGAGAGCAAGGTCTCATAGTTTTAGGTTTCCCATGTGACCAGTTTGCACATCAAGAACCAGGTGATGATGCGCAGATTGATGAGTTCTGCAAAGTTAATTACGGCGTAGATTTTCCACTTTCCCAAAAAGTGAATGTCAATGGCAAAGATGCACACCCGGTTTTTCAATTTCTAAAGAGTAAATCAAAGGGCCTTCTTGGAGGGTCTGTTAAGTGGAACTTTACAAAGTTTTTAATCGCACCTGATGGCGACTCAATCAAGCGGTACGCACCAAACACTGCCCCAGAGGATATTCGTTCCGACATTGAGGCATTGTTACCAAGTAATTAATGCGGCCATACGCTAGAGCAGTGAGTATCGATAGCAACTTAACTTTGCGCGTTCAATCTTGGATCGAACAAGATCCAGATCCAGTAACTAAAGCGCAACTCACCGAACTATTAGCTGCATCCCAAACTGACCAAGCGGCGCTTTTGGAATTGCAAGATGCATTCTTGGCCCCCTTGGAATTTGGCACTGCAGGGCTACGTGGCGCATTAGGCGCAGGTCCTAACCGGATGAATCGAGTCACTGTTTTACAGGCAGCTTCGGGGCTGGCACAGTTTTTAGTACAACAAGGTTTCGCTGGGCAAAAAGTTGTAATTGGATTTGATGCCCGTTACAACAGCGATGTTTTCGCGGAAGACACCGCACGCGTGATGTCAGGTGCCGGC
Source organism: Candidatus Nanopelagicales bacterium (assembly GCA_021742025.1). The sequence goes on along the minus strand of JAIOWT010000005.1, from coordinate 22,581 downwards.
CTTGAACCAATAGTTTTCTCCCATGTAGTCCCAACACCAGTTTTAGCTTTTGCAATACGCAATCAAAATGCCTGTGCTGGAGTGATGGTAACGGCTAGTCACAATCCGCCACAAGACAACGGTTACAAAGTCTATTTAGGTGATGGCCGACAGATTGTTTCTCCGGTCGATGAGCAGATTTCAACTCTTATCAAATCCGTATCTAATGTTGGAGAAATATTTCACGGTGATGTTGGGAAGACAGTTAGTGATGACGTGATTGATTCATACGTGTCCTTGACTTCACAACTGATTAGTTCCGGCCCAACAACTGATACGCAACGCAAAGCTGTCACTTCGGTTTACACGGCTATGCATGGAGTCGGTTGGAACACTTTGAGATCTGTATTCAAAGACTCTGGCTTTGCTGAGCCAATTGCGGCAATTGAACAAAGAGATCCAGATCCAGCTTTTCCAACGGTTGAGTTTCCGAACCCGGAAGAAAAGGGTGCACTCGACATCGCAATTGCCCTTGCAAAACAGCAAAATGCAGATGTCTTAATTGCTAATGATCCAGATGCAGATCGGCTTGCAATAGCTGTTCCAGATTCATTGGGAGACTGGGTAACTTTGCGAGGGGATCAAATTGGTGCACTGCTGGGTTGGTGGCTCATCGAGCGCGCAAACCTTAATGGCGTTGCGTTAACTGGCACATTTGCAAACTCGATAGTTTCCTCCATGATGCTGGAACCGATTGCAAAATCTGCATCACTGAATTATGAGTCCACCTTGACCGGATTCAAATGGGTTTCAAGAGTCAACAACTTGGTTTTTGGATATGAAGAGGCTCTTGGCTATTGCGTAGATCCAAAGAACGTTAGTGACAAAGACGGTATTTCGGCTGCTGCAATGGCTATGGAATTAATGGCCCATTTAAAGAGTCGCGAGCTAACGGTCTGGAACATCTTGGCTGAATTAGCCAATACCTACGGATTGCATGCCACGGATCAGGTGTCAGTTCGAGTGACCAGTACTGAACAGGTTGCAGATACCATGTCACGAATCCGAATAAATCCGCCGAAGCAGTTGGGTGAGTTACTCGTTAGTGGAATCGATGACTTAGCAAATGGATTTGGAAATTTACCCGCAACGGACGCAGTAATCATTCACTTGGCTGGAAGATCTCAAGTTGAAAAAGCGCGTGTGATCATTCGACCAAGTGGAACCGAACCAAAGATAAAGTGCTATTTAGAAGTTGTCGTTCGTTGCGATGATCTAGAGATCGCTCAACAAACGGCTAATAATGAATTAAAGAGCCTGGCAGCGGATGCTGGACCATTACTAAGCGGAGGCAACTAATGGATAGAAATCAATTAGCCAAAATGATTGATCACACTCTGCTTAAGCCAGAGGCGACCAATTCAGATGTCTTAGCGCTTTGTGCTGAGGCAGCAGAGTTAGGTACTTTCTCAGTTTGTGTTTCACCAACTTTTGTATCGCTGGCTGCAGCCAACGTTTCTAACGGCGTGAAGGTTGCCACCGTTTGTGGTTTTCCCAGTGGAAAACATGAGGCGGAAATCAAAGCCGCTGAAGCAAAACTGTCTGTCTCGCAAGGAGCTCACGAAGTCGACATGGTGATTGATGTTGGTCGAGCAATTATGGGGGATTGGGATCATTTAGAGGCTGAAGTATCCGCAGTTCGTAATGCCACATCTGGCGCATTGTTAAAAGTGATTTTGGAAACCGCAGCTCTCACGGATGAGCAGATTGCTAAGGCTTGCCAGAGATGTGAAAGTGCTGGCGCTGACTTTGTTAAGACTGCAACTGGTTTTCATCCTGCGGGCGGTGCTGATGTTCGGGCAATCAAAATCATGCATGCGACAGTCGGTGGCCGGTTAGGCGTTAAGGCTTCTGGAGGCATCCGAGATATTGATTTTGCAACTGAGTTAATAGCAGCCGGTGCAACGCGCCTAGGACTTTCTAGTTCGCGAGCAATCCTTGATGGCGTCGCTGCTACAGGAAGTTACTAAGAACCAACCTGTTCGCGAAGTCTGGCGTAGCCAGGCTTAATCACATTGTTGATGATGTCTAATCTCTGATCAAACGGCAGGAATGAACTCTTCATGCCATTAACTGTGAGCCATTCCAAGTCTCGCAACGAATAATCGAAGGCTTCAACCAGGGATGCCATTTCACCAGACATTGAAGTATCTGACATTAAGCGGTTATCGGTATTTAAAGTAACTCGGAAATTTAGTTTGCGAAGCAATCCAATTGGGTGCTCAGCAATACATGCGGCTGCGCCGGTATCAACATTTGACTTGGGGCAAAGCTCCAATGGGATACGACGATCTCGAACGTATGCAGCCAAATCACCAAGCGTTACTGTGCCATCGTTATTGACAGTTATGTCATCAATGATTCGCACACCATGGCCAAGACGTTCGGTGCCACAGAACTGAATAGCTTCCCAAATACTCTTTAAGCCAAAAGCCTCGCCAGCGTGAATTGTGAAGTGCGCATTGTTGCGCTGTAAGTATTGAAAAGCCTCAAGGTGTTCGGTCGGAGGGTAGCCCGCTTCTTTGCCAGCGATGTCGAATCCAACAACACCACGATCTCGATACTCAACAACTAGTTTTGCAATTTCAAGTGATACATCAGCCATTCGCATCGCAGTAAGTAGCGCCACGACTCTAATTGGTTTCCCTGCTTCGCGAGCAGCAGCTTCGCCTTGAGCAAACCCAAGTAGCACACTGTCAATCACTTCGCGATAACTTAAACCTTTTGCAGTGTGGAGTTCTGGCGCAAATCTGATCTCTGCATAAACGACACCGTCTTCAGCAAGATCCTGAGCACACTCACTTGCTACCCGCTGGATTGCATCAGGTGTTTGCATTACTCCAACGGTGTGCGCAAACGTCTCTAAGTAGATCTCAAGCGAACCCTGTACTGCAGTGTGAAACCAATTTCCAAGCTGCTCTTCATTGTCGTAAGGCAATGCGTTGTAGCCATGCTGCTTTGCAAGTTCCAAGATCGTTTTTACTCGAAGGCCACCATCTAGGTGATCGTGCAAGACAACTTTAGGGACCGCTTTAATTACTGCTGGTGAAATCATTCTTCGTCATCTCGATTTGCTAGTTCAGGTGAGAATGCTGGCACACAAATTGCTACGTAATGCGCATCTTCGCGGGTAAGGTAGCGAACTTTTTCGCCAGCTCGCGTAATCAATGCCTGGCCAGAACCAACCGTGATTGTCTTACCCTCGTGTTCGACATCAATCGAACCTGTGATCACGATCGTGAATTCATCAAAGTCTGGTGCCTGAGCAGGTTCAGACCAGCCAGCCGGCGCATGCATCACTGCAATCGAAACATCGTTGTCGCCTGTTTTTACTCGGCCAACATATTCAGCAATTGATTTTCCACCAGGTACTGGAATCATGGTCGGTTCGCTAATTAACTCAGGCATGTATTTAGGATACTTGGGAAAGTTTCACAAACAAGTTTTAAACAACACGCTCGATGATTAATGGAAGTCGTGTTGATATTTCAGACTCAGCACCAATTTCGTAACCTGACGTTAAGACTTCTAAGGCACCTGCAAAACGCTCGGGTTCGTCAGTGTGTAGCGTAAACAACTTTTGACCGTTAGTGACCTGCTCGCCGTGTCCAACATGCCATTGAATTCCAGCACCAAACTGCACTGAATCCTCTTTTCTGGCTCGGCCAGCACCAAGTCGCCAGCTTGCCATTCCAACGGCAAGTGCATCCAACTTGGTTAAGAAGCCAGAGCTTGTTGCAACAACGTCATGTGACTCTTTGGATACGGGAAGCGGATGGGATAGGTCGCCGCCTTGCGCAGAAATCATTGCGCGCCAAACATCCATCGCAGTTCCATCAGTCAGCGCAGTTGCTGGATCTTTTAACCCTGATGCACCGCTTGCTTCCAACATCTCGCGCGCCAAAGTCACAGTGAGTTCAACAACATCTGCCGGTCCACCGCCAGCAAGGACGTCGATAGATTCTTGAACTTCTAGTGCATTGCCCGCGGTTCGACCAAGCGGAACATCCATTGCAGTTAATAACGCACGAGTAACCACTCCTGCATCATTGCCGATTCCAACCATCGTTGTGGCAAGGTCACGAGCCTGTTCAACGGTTTTCATAAACGCGCCAGATCCAACTTTTACATCCAGGACAAGAGCGCCAGTTCCTTCCGCAATCTTCTTGCTCATGATCGATGCTGAGATCAACGGAATAGATTCAACAGTTCCAGTCACATCACGTAGTGCATAAATGCGGCGGTCTGCTGGTGCCAAAGTTTGACTCGCAGCACAGATAACAGCGCCAGTTGAATTCAGTACCTCAAACATTTCGTCATTTGTCAGACTTGCTCGCCATCCTTTGATGGCTTCAAGTTTGTCCAATGTGCCACCTGTGTGACCAAGTCCTCGACCGGAAAGTTGTGGAACGCTGACACCGCACGCTGCAACTAATGGTGCAAGTGGCAAAGTGATTTTGTCGCCCACGCCACCAGTGGAATGTTTGTCTGCGGTTGGTCGTCCTAGTGCAGACCAATCCATAGTTTCACCCGAGTCAATGTATGCCTTGGTCCAGCGCACGATTTCACGACGATTCATTCCGTTAAGCAGAATCGCCATCGCCATTGCTGACATTTGTTCTTCGGCAATTATGTTTCGCACATATGCGTCAACAAACCAATCAATTTGCGCATCAGAAAGTTCTTGATGATCACGTTTGGCTGCAATGAGATCTACTGCGGCAAATGGCTCAGTACTCATGATGTTGATTTCACTCGGGGAAGTGTCATACCTGTAAGGCTAATGCGTTTAAAGTCGATCCGTTAAATCATGCACGCCAAATGCGTCAGGAAGTATCTCGGTCATTGACTTAATTCCGGATACTGAATCAAGCAGACAATTCGGACCGCCGTGTTCCCAGAGCAGTTGACGACAGCGTCCACATGGCATCAAGGCATTTCCATGCCGATCCACACAAGCAACCGCAACGAGTTTTCCACCACCTGAGCTGATCAAACTAGAGATCAAACCACACTCAGCACAAAGAGCAACACCGTAAGACGCATTTTCGACGTTGCAGCCAGTCACGATGCGACCGTCATCAACTAAGCCTGCGACACCAACAGGAAAGTTTGAATAAGGTGCGTACGCTTTCGTCATCGCGCCACTAGCAGCAGCGCGCAGCTCATCCCAATTGATTTTCATTAGTGATGATCTCCCTTTCGATACGGAACACCATCAGCAGCTGGCGGTCTCAAATTCTGAGACGCAGTTGCAAGTACCAACAGTGTCGTAATGTATGGCGCAACTTGGGCAACTTCAGGTGGGAACGAAGTTGCGGAGAAGTAAGCACCGATCATTACTGATCCAAGAATCAAGAAACCGACAGCAGAATTGCGCTTGGCTTTACGAAGCATGACGCCACCGATTGCAAACAAAATAATTGCACCAAGCAAAATCAAACCTTTAACGTTTTGATTTCCAGTATCGATCAATCGCAAAGTATCGATGTAACCAAACATCAGTGCACCAGCTGCAGTTCCACCTGGTCGCCAGTCACCAAAGATCATGGTTGCTAAACCGATGTAACCACGACCAGCCGTGTTGCCATTGCGATAGATGGTCGAAGCGATGGATAAGTAAGCACCACCCAGTCCAGCAAGCATGCCCGAGAACACAACAGCTGCGTACTTGAACTGCACAACCTTGACGCCGAGCGAATCAGCAGCCCAAGGATTTTCGCCGGCACTGCGAAGGCGAAGTCCAAAAGCAGTTTTCCAAAGCAGGTAACTTGTCATGACAAATAGTAAGAACGTGATGATAGTTAGTAGCGACATGTTGTAGAACAAACCAGCAACAATTCCAGCTAGATCACTGATGAAGAAAATTCCCTTTTCATGCAGAGAGGTCAAAGGTTCAACAATTGATTCAATCGTGAAGGTAGGAATCTCACCCTTGATAGGTGGAGATTGTGCTTGTCCACCACCGGGTGCATCTGTGAATAGCAAAATTGCAAGGAACTTAGTTAAACCAAGTGCCAAGAGGTTAATCGCAGTACCAGCAATGATTTGATCAACACCGAAAGTGACTGCGGCAACAGCTAGTAGCAGACCACCAATAGCGCCGAAGATCACGCCAGCTAGCACCCCAGCCCAGACTCCCCATTGCCAACCGGCCCAACCAGCACCGAAGGTTCCAAGAATCATCATGCCTTCCAGGCCAATGTTGATTACGCCAGCACGTTCTGCCCAGATACCTGCAAGGCCAGCAAGTGCAATTGGTGAGGCGAAAACTAGAGCCTGGGCAATCGTTACTGTGCTGGTCAGGTCACCATTACCCGTAATTGTCCGGGTGATTGAGAGCATGGTGATCGCCGTGACAGCCGCACCGATAAATCTGCGAGATTTTAGGTAAGTCATACTGATACCTCCTGCTTTGCCAATGCTTTCGCAACACTTGTTTGCTCACTCTTGACTTGGTATCGCCTTACTACTTCATAAGAAATAACTACGACAATGACGATCAATCCCTGCATGATTGTGGAGATCTCTCTCGGGACGCCTTCCAAAACTAACTGACCACTTGAGATGTCCAAGAATGCCCAAAGGATTGCACCTAGCGCGATGCCTAATGGATTGTTACGACCCAATAGTGCAATCGCAATTCCGATGAAGCCCCAATCAGTTGGGAACTGCAAGGTGTACGAACCGGTGTCACCCAATAGATAAGGAAGGCCAACTAAGCCGGCAACCGCGCCCGAAAGCAACATAGTTACATAGATCATGCGATTTGACTGCACACCGCTAGTGCGGGCAGCAGTTGCTGATTTACCAGTGGCACGTAGATCAAAACCAAAGCGAGTGCGATTTAGCAGGAACCAATATCCAACACCAATAACTATCGAGATAAAGAAGAATCCATAGATTGGGGTACCTGGATCGAGGAATGCGATTCCACGTAGCATCCCAGTTTCGGGGATTGGCTTGGTACCACGAATGTTCAAGCTGGTTTCCGTACCAATGCTGGTGCGAACGATTATGTAACTAATGATTCCGATCGCAATGAAGTTCAACATGATTGTTGAGATAACTTCACTCACTCCGCGGGCAACTTTTAACCAAGCGGCAATTCCAGCCCAAAGCGCACCTACAAACATGGCAACCAGGATCGTGACAGTTACAGATGCAACTTTTGGTAGCGTCAAATTGCTTGCAACAACCGCGCCTGCCAAAGCACCGAGTACATACTGACCATTCACACCTATGTTGAATAGATTCATCTTGAAACCGATGGATACTGCCAAGGCGCTTAAGAAGTAAATTGTTGCCAAGTTAAGCATCAAAGACATTGCGCGCGGTGAAGTTCCGTAATTCCACATCGACGCAAACACCGTTGTAACGTCAGCGCCAATCGCACTAAGAATAAAAGCAGTTGCAATTAATGAGATAGATAACCCGATAGCCGGTGCAATGAGGCTAATTCCAATTCGTCGAAGATTCATTACGCAGCCTCTCCAGCACCAGTCATTGCGGTACCGAGCTCTTGCGGCGTCACAGTTGCTGGATCGGCATCAGCGACAAACTTTCCGCGGAGCAAAACTTTAATGTTGTCACTAAGGCCGATCAATTCATCAAGGTCGGCAGAAACTAGCAGCACTGCCAATCCAGCTTGGCGAGCATCGCGGATGTGATCCCAAATTGCTGCCTGGGCACCAACATCAACACCACGAGTTGGATGAGCAGCAATTAGAAGTTTTGGTTCACCTGACATTTCACGGCCAACGATTAGCTTTTGTTGGTTACCGCCAGAAAGCGCGCTGGCTAAAACGTCGATACTAGGTGTGCGAACGTCATACTCTTTTACGATTCGCTTGGTGTCTGCTTTAGCACTGCGTGGAGTTAACCAGATCCCCTTAGAGTTTGGCTCTCTAGTTTGGTGTCCCAGCATTCGGTTTTCCCAAAGCGGAGCTTCGAGCATTAATGCTTGACGATGGCGATCTTCTGGAATGAAACCAATTCCTAGTTCTCGACGATGGCGCGTGGACTTTTTTGTGATGTCTTCGTTTTTGAAGTAAACCTTTCCAGTGGCTGATTCGATACCCATTAAGGCATCAAGAATTTCAGCCTGACCATTTCCCTCAACGCCTGCAATGCCAACAATTTCACCAGCGCGGATCTGGAATGAAATGTTGTCGACGATGGCCTTGCCACCTTTTGCAAATACTGAGAGATCTTCAACTTTCAGGACAACTTCATCTTGAATCGTGTCACCTACCGCATCAGGCGTAGGTAATTCATTACCGACCATCATCTCGGCAAGATCGCGAGCTGAAACATTTTGAGTGTGGGGGTTAACGCTGCCAACCGTTGTACCTTGACGAATAACGGTGATCTCATCAGCGATGGACAAAACTTCATCAAGCTTGTGACTGATGAAGATAACTGTCAGACCTTCTTTTTTGAGATCGCGAAGTGTGTTGAATAATTCATCAACTTCATGTGGAACAAGTACTGCAGTTGGTTCATCTAAGATCAGGATTTTTGCACCACGATATAAAACTTTAAGAATTTCAATTCGCTGTCTATCACCAACACCAAGTTCACTAACTAGAACATCTGGATCAACGGCCAAACCATTTTCGGCTGCAATTTCGGAAATTTGTTTACGTGCTTTTGCAAAATCAAGTCGAATGCCATTCTTAGGTTCACTACCTAATACAACATTCTCGAGAACCGTAAAGTTATCGGCCAACATGAAGTGTTGGTGCACCATGCCGATACCGGAATCGATGGCATCAGATGGAGAGTTAAAAACCAGGCTTGTGCCATTGATTGAAATTGTGCCCTCATCGGCTTTTTGCATGCCGTAGAGAATCTTCATCAAAGTCGATTTGCCCGCACCATTTTCACCAACAATGGCGTGCACAGTGCCAGAGGCAACTTTCAGATTTATATCGCTGTTTGCAACAACACCAGGAAACCTTTTCCAGATTCCCTTTAGTTCAACCGCGAGTGCACCCTGGTTCATTAGCTTCAACCGTGCCTTTCAGATTTTGTTACTACCTAAACTTACGACTTCCCGAATCAAAAAGTGAGGCTCGGGTGGAAAAATCCACCCGAGCCTCACTGTAACTATTTATTACTGAACGGTTGTACCAACAGTAACTTCGCCGGACTTGATCTTCTCGGCAGCTGCATCAGCAGCGCCTGAGAATTCAGATACAGCAGAGTTGGATGTTGCGTAACCTACGCCATCCTTTGATAGGTCGAATGCCTGGATACCAACTAGTGGTGCTCCATCCACTGCGCCCTTGATTACGTCGTATACAGCTACGTCAACGCGCTTCAACATGGATGTCAAGATGATGTCCTTGTATTCAGCAAGTGCTGGAACTGTGTACTGATCAGAGTCAACACCGATTGCCCATACTGTTGCTCCGCCATCAGCAGCAGCCTTTACAGACTGGAACATGCCTAGACCGGAACCACCAGCAGCAGCATAAACAACGTCTGCACCGTTGGCGATCATGCCATCAGTTGCAGTCTTTGCCTTTTCAGGCACGTTCCATGCTGTGTTATCGCCTGCAGCGCCCATGTACTTGGACTCAATCTTGATGTCTGGGTTAACAGACTTTGCGCCTTCGATGTAACCGGCTTCAAAAGCCTTGATTAGATCGATTTCCATGCCACCGATGAAGCCGATTGTGCCTGACTTCGATGCTGTTGCTGCGATAACACCAGTTAGGTATGAACCCTGCTCTGCAGCAAAGATCAATGATCCAACGTTTGGTGATTCAACAACTGAGTCAACGATTGCGAAAGTTGTTTCTGGGAACTTAGGTGCTACTGCAGCTAGTGCTGTGCTGTATGCGAAGCCAACTGCGATAACTGGGTTGTAACCACCATCAGCAAGAAGGGTTAGAAGTTCTTCGCGAGTTGCATCAGTTGCGCTTGATCCTGAGTTAACTTCCTTGATTTCTACACCAAGATCTGACTGAGCCTTTGAAAGACCAGCGAATGCAGCGTCGTTGAACGAGCCGTCACCCTTACCGTCTTGGTCATAGGCCATACCGACTTTAACGGCTGATGCTGCTGGCTCTGTTGGAGCAGCACTTTCAGCTGTATCGCCACTTGATCCACAGGCTGCGAGCGCTAATGACGCTACAGCCAGGATTGAGGCAAGTTTTACACCCTTCAACACGGAGGGCTCCTCTCTTAACGACACTGCGACAGTCGCAATATCTATAGAAAGTGTACGTTGCGTGACGTTTTGGTGCGCATTCGGTGTACTGATTCACTCAGGTGTCACGAAGTCGTGATGTAGCGAATTGGTATTACGTCACTCCAGTAACACTGACCACAATTTTGTTAGCTGAGCACATTAATTCTGTGTGCTGCAGTTATTGTGAGCACGTGCGCACACTTATAACAGAACACCCATTGATAGCTCATAAGCTCACTGCATTGCGAGATGAGCGAACTGATTCGCCGACATTTCGTCGTTTAGCTGATGAATTGGTCACGTTACTTGCCTATGAAGCGACTCGTTCGATTCGCGTAGAACCAGTCACAGTGCAAACTCCAGTTGCTGCAGCTCAGGGTGTGCGTTTAAGTGATCCAACTCCTGTTGTGATTCCAATTCTGCGTGCCGGCTTGGGAATGCTTGATGGCATGACGCGCTTACTTCCTACCGCCGAAGTCGGCTTCTTGGGAATGGTTCGCGATCATGACACATTGCAACCAACTACTTATGCAGATCGAATCCCGGGTGACTTAAAAGGTCGACAAGTGTTTTTACTTGATCCAATGTTGGCAACCGGCGGAACTTTGATCGCAGCAATTGATTTGATGTTGGAACGTGGTGCAAATCAAATCACGGCGATCTGTTTGTTGTCTGCGCCGGAAGGTATTGCAGCAGTTGAGGCAGCCCTGGCTGGCAGAGATGTAGACGTCACGTTGGTTACAGCTGCCGTTGATGAGAAGTTAAACGAAAAGGGTTACATCGTTCCAGGACTTGGCGATGCTGGTGACCGATTATTTGGTGTTGTGTAGTTCCTAATTCTTTATTCGACCGATAAAACCTTCTGCATCAAAACGCTCCGCTCGCGTCCCCAATTTCACTATGCAGATCCTTTGGATCAGCATGAAATCTGGGGACCGACGCTCACTCCGTAGTTTTTCTGCAGAAGTTTTATAGGTCTCACCAACCGTTGCGTGCCTTGATTCAAATATGCGCTTCATCAAATAACGCGAGAGAATAAGACTGTGAGCGAGATCAATACCGACGTATTAGTTGTAGGAGCAGGACCTGCGGGTTCTTCGGCTGCAACTTACGCAGCGCGCGCTGGTCGCCAGGTTGTATTGATCGATTCCGCAACTTTCCCGCGCGATAAACCATGTGGTGATGGACTGACTCCGCGCGCGATTGCTGAACTCAATGCAATTGGATTAAGTGAATGGCTATCCGGACGAGCACGAAATCTGGGACTTCGCGCTGCTGGATTCGGACAAGAATTGTTATTGCCTTGGCCAGGTGGATCACTTCCCAACTATGGTGGCGCAGCACCTCGCCTGGAACTTGATGAACAAATCATGTTTATTGCTAAGGCAGCAGGTGCAACTGTTCTTGAAGGACATAGCGCAACAGATGTCGTGATGGATTCCGGCGCGATTAAATCCGTGATTGTAAAAACTGAAACCGGAATCGTAACTATCAATGCAAATTCAGTAATCATTGCTGATGGCGCTCGTTCCCAACTCGGACGCAAACTTGGTCGCGAGTGGCATCGCGATACTGCGTACGGTGTGGCCGCTCGCGGATACATCAAAAGTGAACGTCATGATGATCCATGGATCTCATCGCATTTGGAGTTACGTGATGATAAGGATGAGATTCTTTCTGGCTACGGTTGGATCTTCCCACTCGCTAATGGCGAAGTAAATGTTGGCGTCGGAACGCTTGCAACAAACAAGCGACCCGCTGATGTAAACCTTCGCGCATTGATGAATACATATGCCGACCAACAGCGCGAAGACTGGAAACTTTCGGGTGACATTCGAATGCCTTGGTCGTTCTTGTTGCCAATGGGTGGAGCCGTTTCAGGAATCGCCGGCAAGAACTTTATGTTCATTGGTGATGCGGCAGGTTGTGTAAATCCACTTAATGGTGAAGGCATTGATTACGGTCTAGAAACTGGTCGACTAGCGGCCCAAATGTTAGACACCGAAACAGATTTCACAGTTGCTTGGCCAGCTGAGTTGCGTACTCATTACGGATATGCATTTTCGATTGCTCGACGACTTGCTGGTTTGTTAACTGTCCCTGGTCTCTTACCGAAAGCCGGACCGGTAGGAATGCGTTCCCGCACAGTTATGAAACTAGCGCTTCGCGTGATGGGCAACCTTGTTACTGAAGAAGACTCGGACGCCCTTGCCAGAGTGTGGCGCACTGCCGGTCGCTTGTCAGTTAAGTTCGACGATCGAGTGCCGTTTCCGGCAGCGGATGTAAGAGTTTAGGAAGTAATAGCCGCATCCCTTTTTCGGCGTCGCAGATTCCACACCGATATGATTCCCAGGGATGTAGGAATCAATGCAATTACGAACCCATTTCCTTCGCGCAGTGAAAAGCCAACCAAGACTCCGCTCACAACTGAGAAGCCGGAGAAAATATAGGTAATGATCTCGGATACTCGATTCCTAAACCACGAACTTATAAAAGCAATTAATCCGGACCCGTAAACAGCCAGAAGTATGAGACTTGCCAGCAGTGCCAAACTTTCCATCTAGATTCCTTTCCTTGTGGTTTCAGAGTGTACCCAGATTGGTTTGAATCTGCGGAAACGAGAGGAGCCGTCGGTGCTGACTACACGAGAGGCCCACGCTTCGTATCTTAATTTTGAGCCGCCCAATCCAATTCAACTTTGGATTTGTGGCGCCTTGGCTTCGTCAATTCCAGATCGCGCCTGATTATCAAGCCCGCAAGTCACCGCAAATGTGTCTTCATAAACATCAAAGTCGTAAGCCTTACCCCAACGGATCTTGATTATGTGCACTCCAGGGTTTATGTAGTGATCCCCGTTAGCTAGTTTGCAGGTTGCAATCCATCGAGCAACAACCGTTGTATTCCATGGCCCACCATTCACTAAAACATCCGTTATTTCGAACTGTAAATTAGGCAGTACGGTGCCAACCCGCTTGAACCATCTTTCTAGCGCCTCTTTGTCATGTCGAACTCCACCTAAGGAATTAGATCCGGCAAATCGATGCGTGAGATTTTCCGCAGCAACGCCCTTCAGCACCGAATCGTAATCATGGTTCTGAACTGCAATAAAGGATTCTTGGACCAATTTCTTAATGATTCTGCTGTAAATTATCATCTATTTAGTAGTTCCATCAATTCGGAAACTAACTGTTACCCATTTAGCGCCCTTTGCTGCGCGGGGTGCCTTCTTTGCGTCATAGATAACCACTTTGGTTTTCAAATCCTTCTTGTAATTCTTCATCAAGTTACATATGGTTCCTGCCTGTTTCTTAGCAAGCTTCGTGGCTTTTGTATAAGAAACACCAACGCCATAGACATAACCGATACATGACACATTGGTTCCAGGTTTTAGCTTTGCAACATACTTTTTGAGATTTGCCTTGTCATAAGCGCTTAGTTGAGGTGAAGCAGAAACCGAATAAATCGATAATTGTGGGACGATCTTCTTCGCAGCAGAAACTGCGATTGCATCGCCTTTCTTCGTTTCTGCCAAAGCAACTGGGTTAATCACTGGCACGTTCACAACTGGAACATTCACAACTGGCACGTTCACAACCGGCACGTTCACAACTGGTTGCGCTATTGCGACCGGGTTGATCACAAGTAGGACAGGATCCTCTGTGATAAGTGTTGTAACTGATCCATCCACTGTTGCAGTTCCCAATAGCTGGCTTCGGTCCCCAATGATGCTGTAGATCTTTGCGCCAGCCTTGATTTCAGGATTAGTCAAGGTGACAGAGATTGCCTTTCCAGTATTTGTGTTGGGAACAGATCCATCTGAGGCAACCCATGAAACCACTACTGAAAGCACAGATGTTCCGGTGCCACCGATCAAGGCTCGTTGTTCCGCAGAATCTGTCAAAAGGCTCACGGAAATAGGAACACTGGAATCAAGAGTTCCTGCCGGGATAGAAACAGATGCACCGTTACTTCCGCTGCTAAAGGAGTAGGACTGATTGATAACAGGGTGTGAGTAGAACGGCTGACCCATGCTGATTAGATCGCTTGGATCAATACCGACAAGCGATGTGCTCAAAAGCGCCACGGTCAGAGTTGTTGTCTGGGTGTGAGCAATGAAGTTTGTGGTCTGAGCTGTGCTCATTGCAATTGCACAGTTTCCTGCGCCAAAGAGTGAGATCACACCTGTGGCACTATCGACAGTACAAATTGAGCTCGCACTTGTTGTGGCAAAGCTAAGAGCGCCCGAACTCGAACTGGTGGTTAGGGCTGGAGTAACAGTTGCTCCTGGTCGCAAGATTGCCACGTTTGAGTTCGGATAGGAAAGAACAAGACTTGGCGTTACTCGATCGATAGTTAGGTCGGCACCCACAAAGTTAATTGCATACTTGGGGTTATTCCCAGTTGTAAGCGAACCTTGCTGGATTTGATAGTTGCCGGCGTCGCTACCAGCTGCGCGAGACAGCATTCCGGTCAACGAATCACCCAGCACAAGCGAGCCTGTTGTAACGGAATAAGTCAAAGTTGGATCGTTTGTTCCATAGTTCTTTGATTTAGCGTCTGCCGTGACCGTAATAGTGCGAGGGTTAACATCGAAGTTCTGTGAAACCTGACTTGCAGCTGCGACGTTTCCATCTCCGATTTGATTGGCGTTGATAACACAGGTGCCAACTCCCAGAAGTTTAATTGTGCTTCCGTAGTTACCCGATGTTGTGCAGACTGACTGCGAAACTGAAGTAAATACAACGGGCAGTGATGCAGAAGAAGTTGCACTGACTGTGAAGGTGTCACCCGAGTATTCCTTTGCAGAGAGTGATCCGAATGTAATTGTTTGGGTAGCTGTGGCGATCGATACAGATATAACATCACTACGGGTTAGAAAATTCGAATCACTGGAACGTGTGACAGTAACCAGGCAAATGCCAACAGAAGTGTAAGTAAGTGTTGAACCGGTCACCGAACAACCATCAGTACCATCAGTTGCATTTGATGGATCTAGCGCAAACGAATATGTGCCTGAGCTAGATCCGCCCGCACCCGAAAGTAAGACTGTCTTGTTTGCTGGATTGAAGGTAGAGCTAACCGATAACAAACTGACTGCCGATTGGGTAGCGGCTGTGATCTCAAAGACTTCCGGTGCAAGAGTGATGTCATACTTAGTGTGTGTCAGAGTGCCACGAGTGATTGTGTATGAACCAACGTTAGTGCCGGTGTAAGTCAGAGATCCAGATAATGTATCGGAGCCAACAAGTGCGCCAGATGTGATCGAATAAGTAATTGCTTGATTACTTTCTCCATATCGCTTACTTTGTCCGGCAGTTGGAGTAATCGTAATCTGAGCTTTTCCGGACGTTGTCATTACTGAATTTGATGCCGAACTTGCGTATGCGGCAGTGTCCTGTGGCGTTAAGTCCGCGGACAAAGGTCTCGTAGCGACGGTTATTGGAAACCAATCACACTGCGCGGTGTACGGAGGCGTTAGGGTCGTGGCTACGTCAGTGCAGTACGAAATGGGGTCAAAGTGGTTGGTTTTAAAGGTGACAGATCCTGGCACAGATGCTGTAGCAGTAATTGTATTGACAGATCCATAAGTTGAAGTTGGCGAGTTCAATGCAATCGAAATATTTGTCGCAATTTTGTTCACAGAAATTGTGACTGGCGTCGTTGTATTTGTTGGATCGGTGGCTAATTTATATGGATGCGAATCAATTTTAGAGTCATATGTATTTGTATCTAATGGAACCCAATCTGATGTCAGGCTTATCGAACCAGATTGGGATGGAGTCCAGCTACAAGTCGTTGTCCATGGAGCCGCAGTAACGGACTGATCGCTGCATCCAGAGATTATCTGCCCCCCCGCCCGGAAGGTGATCTTGCCTGGAATTTGACCAAATGAAGTAGCAGTGATTTGTACTGGGGTTCCATACGTAGCTGTAGTTGCACCACTCGGTAAAGCTAAACCTATTTTGCTAAAAGAAAAGGCCATGGTTACAGTGAATTCATCTGATGTCGTCGCATTGTAATTTGTGTCTGCTGCTCTGGTCACCGTGTAAGTACAAACTTTGGGTCCACTTGGCCCTGTCGGATTTCCCGAAAGTACACCTCCAACAATTGTGCAAGGTCCAGAAATTTTGTTGAACTGTAATGCTCCAGTTCCAGAACCGCCAGCAGCAGGGACCCATGTATTCGGATATGCATTCTGGTGCGCCCAAAATGATTGATTCGCCATCGTCAAAGTGGCTTGATTAGCCTTTGAAACCGTTATCGATATGGCGGCTGCGCTTGATCCACTGAGTGAATTATCACCGCTATAAACAGCAGTTATGTTGGAAAAAGTTGACGCTGATTCTGGAGTAAAGGAACATTGAGCGATCCCGGCTGTTACCGTTTTAGCTGAGCAGCTTGTAATCGATGTCCCATTGTTTTTGAAATCTACAGTTCCCGTAGCGGTAGTTGCAGTTGCACCGCCTTGCTGAACTGTTGCTGTGAGGGTTACAGCCTGACCGTATGTTGGTGAATAATTATTTGCCGAGAGCACGGATGTTGAAGAAGTTGGAAAAGTGGAGCGCGCGAAAGACACAGGATGGGAGCCGCCTTGGTCACCACCTGACAGCGCGTAAATAGCATTTGTGGTCGATGCAATCTCAACATCCTGAGGCATTGTTAACCCAACATTTTGAGTTCTCCAAGTATTGCCAAAGTCTGTGGATATATAGACATCCTGTCGAACATCCCATGAGACGGTTGCGGCCATCCGCGTGCCATCAGAGTTAATGGCAGCACCTTCAAATTGAAGATTACTAAAACTACTGTCTGCGCTATTTGTGCCAAGTTTCCATGTCGCACCAGAATCAGAGGATGTAAATAGGCCGCCACCTGTATTACTTAGAAGGATATTGGTACAGGTAAAATCACAAGCCGCACCTCTAAAATCTTTTGTTTTCCAATTTAAGGTGCCTAAATTTATAGCAGTCAGGGTTCCACCAAGAGGTCCTATTCTAGGAGTGCCACCTCGATCTGCGATGATTATTTTATTTCCATCACCACTTATTGCTCCGGCCCAACCTCCAATATCCGAAACTGACGTCCAAGTTTGCCCAGAGTTAATCGAATAAGAATATCGATTAGAATCTCGATTAGTAATTAATATTTTTGTACCATCATCGCTGGCGTCCATGCTCCAAATCCGAGGCCCACCATTATTTGGACCGAATTGCGTTGCGGTCCACGTCTGACCTGAATTCCATGAATACCAAATTTCGTTCTTATAGGCATAATATATTTTGGTTCCATCTGCTGACATTGCAGCCCCTACCTGGAATCCCTCAACGTTCCTATCAGTAAGTGCAGTTATAGCGGACCAAGTGACTCCATAATCCGTTGATAAGAAAGCACGATTAGTTGCACCAACAAAGACCTTACTTCCATCTGCACTTGTTGCTAACGACTGTCCATAGACACCTTTATTTACAACTTGACTCGCAATATTGGATTTCACCCAGGAAAGGGCTGGACCTGCATATGCAACTGGCGCTGAACTAATCGCAATGAATTGCAAACCAGATGCAATGAGTAAAGCTGATAGAAAAGAAGCAAGACTACGATTACGAAATGCGGCAAGAATGTTCATGACAAAATCGTAGAAAAATTCCGACACATATTATTAAGTGATCTTTTCAAGTATGGAATTCACTACATCTGTGACAGTTCTTAAAGATAGAGAACAGATGTGACACCAGTTCGCCTTCATCTCGCCAATGAGTGCAAGACTTAAGCCATGCGCCCGACCCGATTGCTCTACGTTGAAAATGACTCTGCTCTTCGAAGAATCCTTGGAGAAATGCTTGGTCAATCGAAAGAGTTAGAGATTCTCGGATCGTTTGCAAAATCAGATGATGTGTTAAATCGCGCATTGGTACGTAAGGCAGACGTAGCACTTATTGATTTTGCACTCGATCAAAATGGTTTAAATGGAATCGAATTAGGAATCGCGCTACGAAATATTAATGAGTACATCGGCATTGTTATTTACTCGCAGTACTCGGTCTCACAAATGGTGAGTCGAGTACCAAAGGCTATGCGCAGCGGTTGGTCATTTTTTGATAAGTCAGCAGAGATGTCGATAGAAGACTATGTAGATGTTATTAAGTTAACTTCTTCGGGCAAGGGCAACTGGGAGAATGTTTCACTTGGAGAAGTTGCAAATAATGAAGTCAAATCCTCGATCTACTTCCAGCTGACCCCTCGACAACGTTCAATTATGTCCCTAAGTGCCCAAGGCAAGAGTGCTCAAGATATTGCGTTGCAGCTAGATCTCAGCTATTCGTATGTCAGGAAGGAGTTATCACGCTCTTATGCGGTACTGCTCCCAGAGGCCGCCCCAAGCGATGATCTAAAAACAGCAGCTGTATTGCGATACATGGAACTAATGAGGATGAGTTGATGCAATTACGAATCAGAAAAAATCTCTCATTTTTGGGTCCGTATCCCTATAACCCTTATCTAATCTTTGTTTTTTACTTTGCTTTTTTCTTTTCCCGTTTTATTCCAGTAATTACTCAGGTGCCGAAAGGCTCACATCTGTGGCAAGCCGCTGCTGAGTTACTTTTTGTCGCAAGCATACCGGGGCTGATCGGTGCAACCTCGGCTGCACTCTTTATGAAGTATCGCTTCTGGAGCAGCCAGAGCCTGACACTTTATCTCGTCGAACTTCTTGCTGGCTACTGCCTATTCTTGCTTTACTCACCGCTCATGACTAAATTTCTTGAGGAGCGTTTTTATTCTGTTAATCAAATAACAATTAGTAGAGCACCAGGTATCTTTATAGTCGGTTATTTAGTGCTCATTTTCATCTTTGCAATTATGCATAGAACAGAACGAAAGATCGTAGACCGACTTAATTCAGCTACTCGCTTAGTTGAAAGGTTAAAAACTGATCGTGAAGAACTTGTTAACCTTGATGAATCGATTAGAAGTCAAACCTCGCAGTTTCTGCACGATCGTGTTCAGGCCGACCTGATGGTTGTAGGAATAAAGTTGAAATCGATCTCTGGAAAATCTTCAGCTGAAGTGAATGAAGTGATCGACTCTTCAATTCACCACCTTGAGAAAATGCGAACGTCAGATTTGAGGGAATTAACTCAGATATTGACGCCTAATCTTGAAGCTGGAAATCTCGAATCCGTTATTGACACACTGCTCGAACAATATCAAAGCAATATCGAAATTTCTATGCAGATTGATGCGACTACCAATGATCTAGATGCGAATTCAAAGTTAGGAATTTTTCGTATTGTCGAACAGTCCATCTTGAATTCCCTAGTTCATGGACCTGCAAGTGCAGTTCAGATAATCATAAACACTGACTCATCTGGAACTACAGAGATTATTGTTACCGATGATGGACCTGGTCAAGATCTCACCGAAGTAAAATCGGGTGTAGGAACCGCAATCATTGATTCATGGGTTGGAATCCTGAATGGCAGCAAAGAGGTTGATTCCATGCCAGGTCATGGGTATCGATTACATGTAACTTTTATTGCTCGTTAGTTAATTTCTTGCTTTCGGGGGACTCTTCTCCATTAGAGAGAAGATAAAGAGGACAACAAGAAAGATGAAAGCTGCTCCATTTAGAACTTCTCCTGGTGGTGGACCGTCCGTTGTCAAAGATTTGAGACGGCCCGCGACTACGCGCATGACTGGATCCGCTGCAAGAGTTAGCAGAATCAATGGAGTCATTCCTGGATAGCGGATAAACAAAAGAAACAGAAACACGGCAAGAATTAGTTGTGTGGCGCCCCATTGATGGAAAATCGCGACGATGTTATCACCGCCTGCTACCGAGATATCAATACCGGCAATGCTGCTGGCGCCACTATCTGATGCAAAGAGGTGAATTGAACTTCGCACTACCATTACGAGAAGGTAAATTGCAGTAGCAATTCGCACCACTCGGTATCCTCTATAACTTGAGAGATCACTTGGAAGCAGTTTATTGGTATCTATTTTCATGATTCCTCCTACAGTAGTGATCCGAGTTTGCCGAGCTGGATATTCGATCCATGAAGATTTACCGAAAGTCCGTTCGTCCCTAAAGATACAGATTTAAATTTCATGCCTTTCGGAACATTGAGCTTGCGCTCGCTCTTGCTCTTGATTTGGTCTTGAATATCGGCTGGCAATGATGATGAAGGAATCTCGCTGCCCAATATTGAGAGACTTTTAAGCTGGAAGTAGATTGTTTTATCTGAAAACTTTGGAACTAGTTGCGCTTGCCCTAGCCCGCCTTCACCAACTGAGATTTGAAGGACACTCCCCACAATTTGCGCAGCATCAAAATTAGCTGATTTGATGACTTCAGCCGCAGGGATAGTTGCAGTGACATCCAAAGAGCCAACAATTGTTGGTTGAGATTTACTGATGTGAACAGCCGAAATGGCAATCGAAGATTCCGTTTCATTGCCCTCAAGGGAAAAATCTTCAATATTTATTTTCACCAACTTAATGGTGTTCGAAGAAAAATTCTGCGGGATATCAAGGAGTGGAATGGATGCTCGCACTCCTGACGCCTCAGGTAATTCACTTCTAATCCGAGATTCGATCTGCGAAGTCATGAGTGCCTGTGCTGTTAGCACGCCACCGCCAAGGAGAATGAAGGCGGATGCAGAGGCAATAAGTGCCAGGTGTTTTTTCTTCATGCAAGTGACGGTACAGAAAGTATGTCGCGAAACTCTAACCAAGGGAACAAGTGTGAATCTCGAGCGGAGACGAGAGGAGCCGTCTGGTTGCCATTCCGATTGCAAGTGATTGCCAACAATCACGCAATCGGCTCCTCCCAAATCCTCACAACTCTTCGCAACAAAAAAGGCCCCACCCCTATGGGTGGAGCCATTTTTTGGCGGAGACGAGAGGATTTGAACCTCCGAAGGATTTGACTCCTTACCTCATTAGCAGTGAGGCGCACTCGACCGGACTATGCGACGTCTCCTCGAACCTTTAGATTAACTGGTTTTATTGGCTTTGGCGAAAATCCGAGTTTGTGCCAAATGCCACCGCCCGCAAAGATTGGGACATGTCTAATTTTGGTGTTTCTTCATCTGTGGCCAACCTAAAGCGCGTGGCAGTCCGCCCCCCTACTCGTGATGCGGATTACCAAGCCGCGCATTGGCTGGGAGCCCCAGAGCAACTCGATCTTGATGCCCTGCAAGCTGACCATGCAGCGTTCGTTGACTTACTTCGGGAACTTGGTTGCGAAGTTGATGTCCTTCCAGAAGCACCAGGCCAAGCCGATGCTTGCTTTGTCTATGACCCAGCTTTTACGACACCAACTGGCGTAATCCAATTACAAGGCGCAAAAGAAGCACGCGTTAAAGAACCCGCAATGTTGGCAGGTGACATTAATGCACTTGGTATGCCAACTGTTGGAGTTCTAATCGGTGATGCAACAGCAGATGGCGGTGACATGTTTTGGTTAGACAACAAAACTGTTGCAATCGGTCGTACTTACCGCACTAACGAAGCTGGCGAAAAACAACTACGTGAAATATTTGCAGCCGAAGGTATCGAAGCTCTTTCATTCCACATGCCACATGCAATGGGTCCAGAATATTGTCTGCACTTAATGAGTGTTATCTCACCAATTCGTGATGACTTAGCGGTCGTTTACGAACGTGAAGCCCCAGTGACATTGCTGCAAGAACTTGCAAAGCGTGGAATCAAAACCATCTCGGTTCCCGACGAAGAATATATGTCACTTGCATGCAACGTGTTAGCAGTTCGTCCAGGTGTTGCCGTGATGCCATCAGGCAATCCGATTACTGCGCAGTTACTTCGTGATGCTGGAATTGAAGTTCACATTTATAAAGCGGATGTAATTAATCGTGGAGAGGGCGGGCCTACCTGTTTAACGCGTCCGCTTTGGCGCGAAGATTAAGGTTCCAATTAAGCGCACCGAAGGAAAACTTCTAAAGGAAAAGCTCTGGAGCAGGAATCGGTCGATAACGGTTTTCCGATCGTTAGATCTTGGAAAACCGAATATGACTTGGGGATGACGCGGATGGTCTTTGACGTAGAAGGTTTTGCTTCGGGGTGCTGTGTGCGTACTTAACCGGGAGGGACTCCAAAGTTCTCGCTATTCGCGAGAACTTTTCCTCAAATCCCGCCTCACACTGCAAGTAAAAAAATTGGCCCCCATTTGGGGACCAATTCTTTTACGCGGCGAGGGAGGGATTTGAACCCCCGGAGGCTTTTACACCTCAGACGCTTTCAAGGCGCCCGCATTCGGCCGCTCTGCCACCTCGCCAAAATCGTTAATGAAAACGACCAAATGCAAGGTTACGCGAGAA
>JAIOWT010000004.1 GCA_021742025.1 Candidatus Nanopelagicales bacterium | reverse complement strand
GAGGATGCGCTTGCATTTGTAACTGGGCGAACATTTGAAGAAGTTACCGGATTGTCCGAAGAAATATACGACGAAATCATGGCTGACAAAGTTTGGCCAGGAACTGTGCAACTAGCCCATACGCATAGAGCTGCTGGACATCAAGTGTGGTTAGTCTCCGCTGCCCCAATTGAACTGGCAAGCATCATCGCTACTCGACTTGGACTTAGTGGAGCTGTAGCGACGGTAAGTGAAATTGAAAATGGGGTTTACACCGGCCGGCTAAAAAATCCTCCGATGCATGGTGAGCAGAAAGCACTCGCAGTTGCAGATTTGGCGCGCGAGCACGGCTTGGACTTAGATCACAGTTTTGCTTATTCCGATTCCAGTAATGACATTCCACTTTTGAATAGTGTTGGCAATCCCACTGCTATCAATCCCGACTCGGCCCTACGAAACCACGCGCTAGTAATGGGCTGGCCGATTCATGATTTCCGGAGACAGAGATTAGTTAAGCGCTACGGCGTACCTGTTGGTGCAACCGCGATTGCATTAGTAAGCGCGGGTGCCGGCATAGCAATTGCTGCTAGCCGACGCTCCCGCGCCTAAAGTTTTTTGAGGGGTTTACTTACCCTTGTTGCGACGCTGTGAACGCGTCTTCTTTAGCATCTTGCGATGCTTCTTCTTGGCCATACGCTTGCGGCGCTTCTTGATCACCGAGCCCATTTGGACCACCTTTGCTTGTGTTGTGAAATCTGAGTCTACGTGCTTGCTTTAGCGAACTTTGTTTAGGACTGGATTGCTCCAGATTCCTGGGAGATTACCCAGCTTCTACAAATGATTCTTGTAGGTAGGTGTGAACTGCTTGTTCTGGAATTCGAAATGATCTACCAACCTGTACTGCTGGTAGCTCACCGTTGTGCACTAAGCGATACACAGTCATTTTTGATACCCGCATTGCAGTTGCAACTTCAGCAACTGTTAAGAAGCGAACTTCTCCGAGAGGACGTTCATTAGATGCACCCATAGGTCACCAAAACCATTCTGTGTGGGCTAAGCACCGGCTTCCCCTCCGGGCTGAACTTCACACTCATTCGTAGATGCTTACATTAGTGGCGAATGGGACGTAAGTGAAAGTCGGTTCAGAAAGTAACTTAAATTACACGTGTGTAATTTATTGCATACCCAGTTCTATTTGTTTGCAAGGCAAGCACAATTTTGAACTGTATTCACTTGTTCAAAAGAACTGGTTATTGCATACCCAGTTCTTTTGAACGATCCCTAGCTGCTTCCATTGCGCTCAAGAACGCAGCACGAACCTTAAAGTCATCGAACTGGCGCAATGCTGCAACCGTTGTACCACCAGGTGAAGTTACTTGTTCTCGCAAAACCGTTGGGTGTTCTTTCGTTTCCCGGAGCATAGTTGCCGCGCCATAAACCGTTTGTAAAACTAGTTCGTTTGCAACATCGCGCGGTAGGCCAAGCATTACTCCGCCTTCGATCATTGCCTCGACAACGTAAAAAATGTAGGCCGGTCCAGAACCAGAAATTGCGGTAACCGCATCCTGATACTTCTCGGGAACTCTGACAACTTGACCCACGCTACGTAGCAAGGTTTCAACTGTTAACAGATGGTCTTCGGTGCTGTTTGTGCCAGGGCTTATTGCAGCCATGCCTTGATCAACTAGCGCCGGGGTGTTTGGCATAACGCGAATTACGGCAGTTTTTGCGGGCAGTAAATCTTCCATGAAACTTGTCGTAATTCCAGCAGCCAGAGATACGACCAACGTTTCTGGCTTAAGTGAATCTTTGATTTCGCTGAGAACTATCGCCATATCTTGCGGCTTAACAACTAAAACCACGGTGTCAGCTTTGGCTGAAACCTCTTGATTCGTGCCATTTGCAACACCGTGTTTTTCGGTGACTTCGGCGGATCTTTCAATGCGGCGATCAGCAATCAATAATTCCGACTGCGGAACTCCAGCTCGCAACAGACCGGCTAACAGAGTCTCCCCCATCACGCCAGCCCCGATTATGGCGGTAGTCATCACGCAGTCCTAACTTTTAGAAACCAGCGAACGCAAGAACAAGGAAAGATTGGTTGGCTTTTCTGCCATCCGGCGCATTAAGTATGGGTACCACTGATCGCCATAAGGAACATAAACCCGTACTTTGTGGCCAAGTTCGGCAAGGCGAACCTGCTCATCTGGGCGCACCCCAAGAAGCATTTGGAATTCGAAGGTTTCCTTACCGCGGCCCGTGCGAAGGGCCAGGGCCTGGCCGATCTGGATTAGTCGTGGATCATGAGTTGCCAACATTGGGTAGGCGTCAGATTCGATTAAAGTGCGCATGCTGCGCACGTAGGCCTTATCAATTTCGCCGCGATCAACGAATGCAACATCGGCTGCTTCAGCGTAGGCGCCTTTACATAGCCGAATTCGTGAATCGTTATATGAGTAGGCGGCTACATCGTCTTCGGTTCGATGTAGCTGTGCCTGAAGTACGCCACCAGTTGTAGGGAATTCTTTTCTGACTTGGGACAAGATTCGCAAAGTGGAATCAATCGTGGTGTGATCTTCCATGTCGAAGGTCACGGTAGTGCCAGCTTGTTTTGCGACTGAACAAATCTCTAACGCATTTTCAAGAGCGATACTCTCGCCACCATCACCAAGTGCTTGACCGACTGCAGATAACTTGACGGAAACTTCAGCACTATCTGAAAGTCCAGCACCGGACAATGCGCGAAGTACTTCTTTGTAATCAGCTACGGTGTTGTCGGCTGCCGCGCGGTCCAGAGTGTCTTCACCTAGTCGATCGACCGTTGCTAATAGCCCTAAGTCATGCAGATTCTGAACTGTTGAGACAACATCAGCCGTAGTGGTGCCGGCTACAAATCGATTTACTACACCACGACTCAATGGCGAAGTAGAGACAAGGTACTCTAACTTTTCACTGCGTGATGCTGAAACTAGTAACTCGCGAAGCATGGCTCTCCCACCTATGGTGATCCCGACTTTGGATCTAGCCCTTACTTTACGCGGTAAATGGGTTACTCGGCATCGTCGGCAAACCAGTCCAAGCGACGCAGGATGATGCCTTCTCGAAGTGCCCAGGGGCAGATTTCTAATGTGTCTAACTTCAGGAACTCCATCAGCTCCTGGGCAACAATTGCTCCAGCCAGCAACTGTTCGGCTCTGCCGCTGGAAATACCCGGCAACTGTGCTCGCTGCGCGTAATTCATTTCAGAAATCTTCGGCACCCAGTTATTGAGGCTCGCGAGCGTCAAGTCTCGTTGCACCCGCTGGCCCTCACTTGAAGGTGCTGCACCACCAAGTCGGGCTAACTGTCTAAAGGTTTTACTTGTTGCAACAGCGTGATCGAATTCACTTGTCAGTAACTGCGAAAACTCAGTTTCTAAAGTTTTCTTGATGTGCCTTCTCAGTGATTTAACTTCTTCGCCACTTGGAATTTCAGATTTGAAGAAATCGCGCGTTAGCCTTCCAGCTCCGAGTGGCGAGGACATCGCAAGCTCTGGATGTTCATCTGCTCCGATTGCAACTTCAAGCGAGCCGCCACCAATGTCCGCGACTAACAATCGACCCGACGACCAACCAAACCAACGACGCACAGCTAGAAAAGTGAGAATCGCTTCGTGCTCACCGTCGAGTACTTGCAGGTCAATCCCAGTTTCAGTCTTTATCTTTTCCAAGATTTCGTCAGAATTTTTCGACTCTCTTACTGCCGAAGTTGCAAATGCGAGCAATTCATCGCAATCATGTTCCTCGATAAATTTGTTGCACTCTTGCAAAACTTCAATCAAAGATTTCACTGAGGATTTTTTCAGGTCGCCATCAACTTTGAGCTGTTCGGCAAGACGCAGTTCGTACTTCTGTGACAGTGCCGGGATTGGAGCAGCTCCAGTATGTGCATCAACGATCAAGAGGTGAACGGTGTTTGACCCTACGTCCAACACACCCATTCGCATAACCAGAACATTACTAGCGGACTAGGTGCAGTGCGCGTAAGCACTCCCAAACACAATAGGATTTATTCGTGGTTGAAAAGAATCAAGATTTCCCTCGTGCTTGGGTCGAGTTTGTCGATCCCGAGGACGACACAAATTTGTACCGTTGCGATCTGACCTGGCTTACAAGTCGTTGGACTTGTATTTGGGGAAATGGCTGCAAAGGAATCGACAAAGAGAATCCTGACGTTGGTTGCTGCAACCTTGGTGCGCACATTGCAGACAAAGAAGATTTAAAGAACACCAAAAAATATGCAGCAATGCTGACCCCAGAGATTTGGCAAAATCACAAAGAGGGTCACAAGAATGGCATGTTCGAAAAAGATGATGATGGTGCCAAGAAAACTCGCGCCTTCAACGGAGCTTGCATTTTCCATAACCGCAACGATTTCGAGGGTGGCGATGGTTGCTCACTTCACATTCTTGCTGGCCAGCTTGGCGTGAATCCGCTGGTTACAAAACCACAAGTTTGTTGGGAACTACCAATTCGCCGAACATTTGAAGAAGTTAAGCGCCCAGATGACGTCGACATTATCGTCATCGGAATTGAAGAGTACAACCGTCGCGGCTGGGGACCTGGTGGCGAAGATTTAGATTGGTACTGCACAACTGCAACTGAGGCACACGTTGGCGCCCGTGCGGTTTATCAGTCCTATGAACCAGAACTAACAGCATTGATGGGTAAGAAGGCCTACAAGATTTTGGCAGATCATTGCCAAGCTCGAGAAGAAATGATTGCAGCTGCCAGGGCATCTGATAACACCCGAGCCATCAAGTACCTAGCTATCCACCCGGCAACGCCAAAATCCTAGATTTATTCACGGGGTCGATAGTTCTAAATCGGCATACCAAACGATCTGCTTGTCGGTGCCAGCGCGTAACCTAAGGTCATGGCCAAAGCAGTTCGCGCAACTTACAAGTGCACTGAATGCGGTTGGACTGGCCACAAATGGGTTGGTCGTTGTCCCGAGTGCCAAGCCTGGAGTTCGGTTACTGAATCGACAGTTGCTGCAAGCAGCGCTGGATTGCGAACTTCAACTGCCGGAGTAGCCCCAGGAAAACCTGCTCGTCCTGTCAAAGAAATTCCACTTGGCGAAGTTGAGCGAACTTCAACTGGGATCGAAGAATTTGATCGCGTTCTTGGCGGTGGATTAGTCGCAGGTCAATGTGTCTTGCTCGCTGGTGAACCAGGAGTTGGTAAATCCACTTTGCTACTTGAAGCTGCAGATAAGTTTGCGCGAGCATCCGGTAAGCCAAGAAAAGTTTTATATATCTCCGGCGAAGAATCTGCTGAGCAAATCGGCATCCGGGCTCGGCGTATCGGTGTTAATGCTGACACATTACTTGTGGCAGATGAAACCGATCTAGCTGTATTGCTCGGGCACGTCGAAGATGTAGATCCAGACTTGTTAATAGTTGATAGTGTCCAAACCATTGCGTCAGCCGAATTAGATGGTCGCGCTGGTGGCGTCGCGCAAGTTCATGAAGTTACTCAAGTTTTAACTCGAGCTGCCAAAGGTCGACGGATGCCGCTCTTGCTCATTGGACAGTCCACGCGCGATAACTCGGTTGCTGGTCCCAGATCACTAGAACACTTGGTTGATACCGTGCTCACTTTTGAAGGCGACCGGGGAACTCCGTTGCGGCTGCTTCGCGCCAACAAGAATCGCTATGGTCCAGCGGATGAGGTTGCTTGCTTTGAACAAGCCGATGACGGCTTGCGCCAAGTCACAGATCCCTCAGCCCTATTTCGATCCCAGCGCGATCAAGCGATTCCGGGCACCTGCATAGCCATCACACTTGAAGGCCGCCGAGCGCTGCTCGTGGAGGTCCAAGCCCTGACCACCACCAGTCCTGGCAACAACCCAATGCGTCGCACCACAGGATTTGATAACGCTCGGGCTGCCATGTTGATTGCAGTCACGGAGCGCGCAGCTCGACTAAAGCTTTGGGATAAAGATGTTTACCTTGCCACAGTCGCCGGTGCGAAGATTTCAGATCCAGGTGCTGATCTAGCTATGTGCTTGGCGATTACCTCAGCTGCCCGCGATGCTGCTTTGCCTATTGACCTAGTAGCAATTGGCGAAGTGGCACTTAGTGGGGACGTTAGACCAGTTCCGGGCATGAATCAGCGCTTAAGTGAAGCTGCTCGAATTGGTTTCAAAACTGCGCTGGTGCCAAAAGGCACCCGATTGCCATCTGGGGTCAAAGGTCTTCGATTGATCGAAGTTGGTTCGCTTGCAGATGCGGTTAACGCAGTCTGAATTTCCTGACCAATACTGGGAAATAGTAAGCATCGGCCGTAGACTCATCACAACTCCAGTGAGAAAGTATGGTCGTGGCAACCAAAGAGCAAGTTAACTCTGCTGAACTATTGAGATCTGTTTTGGCACAAGTTGCCCCCGGTACTGAACTGCGCGATGGTCTCGAGCGTATTCTTCGTGGCAATACTGGCGCCCTAATCGTGTTGGGTCAAGACAAAACAATTAACACAATCAGTAGTGGCGGGTTTGATGTTGACATCGATTTCACTGCGACTCGGTTGCGCGAATTAGCAAAAATGGACGGCGCAGTTATTTGCGATCGCGATGCTACAAAAATTGTTTCGGCTGCTGTCCAGCTACTTCCAGATCCATCGATTCCAACCAATGAACAAGGCACTCGTCATCGCACCGCGGATCGTGTTTCACGGCAGTCGAATTTGCCAGTTATCAGTGTTAGTAAGTCGATGCGAATCATTGCGCTTTATCTTGATGGCCGACGTTATGTTTTAGAAGACTCAGCCACAATTCTCTCTAAGGCAAATCAAGCGTTAGCAACTTTAGAGCGCTACCGCGCTCGACTAGATGAAGTTGCTGGCTCGCTGTCCACAATGGAAATTGAAGACTTAGTAACAATTAGAGATGTTGCAACTGTGGTGCAGCGACATGAAATGGTTCGCCGTATTTCAAGTGAAATCTCTGCCTACGTTGTCGAGCTCGGTACCGACGGTCGCTTGTTGTCGCTACAGCTTGAAGAATTAGTTTCTGGTACCGCAACTGATCTGGGTTACATCATTCAGGATTACATGCCAACTGGCGGGCGTAAGGCAAATAGGGCTGAAGGCATTTTGCAAGGGATCGCAGAACTTGATGCCGCATCACTATTAGATGTTTCAAGCATTGCCTCAGCTATTGGGCTACCAAGTGACACGGAATCACTGGATAACACCGTGCACCCACGTGGCTTCCGCCTACTTGCAAAGGTGCCAAGACTTCCCGAGCAGATCTTTGAAAATTTGATTCAGCACTTCGGTAGCTTGCAGCACTTATTATCAGCAACTGCCGAAGAGCTTCGCGATGTTGAGGGTGTTGGTGAAACTCGCGCTCGGGCAATTCGTGAAAATCTATCTCGAGTTGCTGAAGCTAGCTTGTTAGAACGTTACGTTTAACAACAAATTACTGAAAAATAATTACTGAACGACGAACTTCACGCCAGCGCTATTCAAGCTGGCATTTCTGCCGTGTGCCCAATACGCGCCAGGTTCTGCCACATTTGTAACTTTGCATCCCGTAGCTGTTTGCTTACCAATCCAAACGACTTTTACATTCCACTCTTGACCAGGAGCTAGTTCAACTAAGTCCCTATCGGTTTTTGGATTGCAATGATCGGTAGACCAAATCAATGCTGGACCCGAAATGACAGTGACTTCATTAGCGCCGCTGCCAACATCACGCTTACAAGTTGTCGCGGATATGTTCTTAACAATCATGTTGATGTGAACACCTTCACCAACTGCTGTGGTCTCTCGATCAACTACTACTCGAATTGAAGTATCTGCATCAGAGCATTCGCCCTCTGCAACTACTGGAACAACTGGTTGCGCAGTTGGTTGGAGAGTTGCTGGAGTTGGTGAAACAACAACTCCTGGAACAGGTGTTGTCTCAGGAGACGTGATTACAGTTTCTGGACTTGGCGAAGTAGAAGTAGTTGCTGCAGTCGCAACCGGATCTTCACCGCCGGAGAGGCTGCTAAAGATCACAATCAACGTCACCAAGGCAGCCAGTCCGATCACCAGGCGTCGTCGCCAATAGACCTGAGGTTCTTCAGGTCCAACTGGATGCACTACGCCGGTCACACTTTTACGGTACAAAGTAAACGCCAACAAAGGCAGTAGGCGCGAGCAAGGGTGAGTCAGGAAATTAGAATTTCAAAAGTTTTGGGCAGTTTTATCTAGCGGGCTAGACCGAAAAAGCGGGAATGACTTTTCCTACGTGTACTCCGCCACCAAGTAGTTCTTGGCTATCTAGTTGCCGCTCAACTTCTTGGGAAACTACTCCCATCAGGTTTTGTAGGACCGACATCGCAACTACGATCCGGGCTCGGTCAGCGCCATCTTCAATTTTTAGGGCGAGTGCTCGGCCGTCACCAAGGCCAATACCGTAGACAGCTTCTGCGCCATCCTTGGCCAGCAAACCAGGAACACCTTGCATAAGTTTTGTCACATCACGTCGAGTGCCACCAAGATATTGTGGATTAGCCCGAATTGCATCGGCAATCAGTTTCTGTTCTGCATCCGCTGTTGGTCCGGCAAACTTCGAAAATGCTCGAGCTAAGCCAACCAATGTTGTCGACATTAATGGCGCACCGCAGCCATCAATGCCGATGTGTTCGACGGTTTCACCCGTTACATCTTCAATTGCTTCTTTACATGCCACTTGCAACGGATGCGTTGGCTGCAAGTAGTTGTCGGTGTCCCAACCATTTAGCACGCAAGTGAAGAGCATCGCTGAATGTTTGCCACTGCAATTCATGTACAAGGAGGACTTACCCAGACCTGCTGCCAGCAATGTGTCTCGCTCTATTTCATCAAGCGGCCAATCAGGCGGACACTGCAAAGCTGAGGTATCAAGGTTTGCGGCATTCAAGATATCTTGAACTCCCGACAAATGAAAGTCTTCGCCACTGTGGGATGCACAAGCAAGTGCAAGTAATTCATTTTTTAGTGGCAAGCCGTTTCGAACCATAGCTAGGCCTTGCATCAACTTGTTTGAAGACCTCGGAAACATTGCTGTCGAAACCTCGCCAATCGACCATTCAACTTTGCCTTGGGCATCGACAACAACGGCGCTACCGAAATGCGCGCCTTCGATTAGTCCGCTTCGGACCACATAAGCAACTGGAACTGACACATCCCTATAGTTCCACGTTTGACTATTGGACACCTAATGCGAACTGCCACATAAGCACGGCAGAATGTGAGTATGCGTGCAGTTGTTCAGCGAGTAGACGGTGCAAGTGTTGTTGTCGAAGGCCAAACCATCGGAGCCTTTGAGGGGCCGGGACTACTTGTCCTGATCGGCGTCAGCGTTGATGACGATGAAAGCAAATGTGCAGTTCTCGCGGACAAGATTTGGAAGCTGCGGATCTTCGAATCCGCTGCCCTAAAGTCGGCTGGCAAAACCGTGCTTTCTGAATCAGTCGAGGTGGCAGCTGCCGATGCTGGTTTACCGATCCTGGCTATCAGTCAATTCACCCTCTTTGCTGACACTTCAAATGGCCGACGTCCAACTTGGCAGCAAGCTGCTCGTGGTCCGCAAGCTGAGCCATTAGTTGAAAAAGTGGTTCAAGAATTACGAAATCTCGGCGCTCTAGTTGAAACTGGAAAGTTTGGCGCAGACATGCGAATCAGTGCAGTTTGTGATGGTCCAATGACCGTCACTTTAGAAGTTTAGTTACTCAACAATTACGGTTTGGCTGGCAGCAACCGTGCCCGCAGTTAGAACTGCGTCCGTTGGAACCGAGCGCTTTATAACAGCCAAAGCCAGCGGACCGCTCTCGTAATCCTGGGTCACGGAAGTTACTCGACCCACTTCTTTGTCACCCCACAAAACCGCATCGCCAACTGCAGGCAGGTCATTAGTAGAACCATCCAACTCGAGTTGAACTATCCGACGTGGTGGCTTTCCTAAGTTGTATACCCTTGCCACAGTTTCTTGGCCTCGGTAGCAACCTTTGTTCAAGTGAACTGAAGAAGCAATCAAGCCAACTTCATGTGGGATTGTTTTATGGTCGGTTTCAAAATTCAGGCGCGGAACACCAGCACGGATTCGATGTGCTTCCCAAGCCCAAGTTCCAACTTGAGTTTCTTGACTCATCACCTGGGCCAGCTCAGTACGCGGGACAAAAAGTTCGCTAACTTTCCAATCCCCTGGCCTGGTTGCAACATACTTATCGCTAACTTGTGAGCCATTCACGAATGCATCAGATGAATGCCACACCGGGTAGGTGTCTGATTCAATCCAGCCTGGTGCTCCAACAATTGCAACTTCATCAGAAACGTCTTTAACTTCTACGCGAAGCATGAATTTCATGGAATTCAGATACTGAATCAAATCATTCACAGTTCCCGGTTCACAGCTAATCCAAACGGTTTCATTATGTTCTGCTACATGGATGTCATGTTCGATATGTCCATGTGGTGACAAAATCAGCGATGTTAAATGAGCTGCCGGAGACTCAAAGTCTTGGGTTGTAATGGAATGCAACCAAGATTTGCGATCTGGGCCCGTGACCGTGACCACTCCGCGGTGTGAAAGATCTACTCGACCGCGTCCAGCCACAAGTTCGCGCTGTTCCTTGAACGGTTCTCCGTAATGCCACGGCACGCCAGCATCAATACTGGTTTCGTCCATATGTGGAATAGCGGTCATAGCTCATTCTCTCGCAGTTAGTGCAGACTGGAAACCTTTATCGCTAGAGGCTAAAGCAGTTTTTGGCGATCCATGCACTTTTCGCACTGGCCATGAACTGATACGTGGGCAACGTCAGTTTCAAACCCAACTTTTTCCCGAAGCATCTGTACGAATAACTCAGCGGCATCTGCCGGAATTGATTGCACGCCTTGGCAGGTGTCACAGACCAAGTGAATATGCGCATCGTTATCAACTGAGTGATACGTAGGTGCGCCATGACCAATGTGGGCATGAGTAACTAATCCAACTTGTTCAAGAACTTCTAAAGTTCGATAAATCGTTGAGAGGTTAACCGCAGCGGCAGTTTTTTGAACTTCCGTCAGTAACTCTTCTGGTGTGGCGTGCCCCAAAGTGTTAACCGCTTCCAGCACAAGCTGGCGTTGAGGTGTGATTCGGTAACCCTGATCACGAAGTACGTCATCCCATTCATTACTCATGGTGTCATTGCCTTTGTTAAATGGAATGATGCATGGGACTTCATAGCGTGACCTTCAGCGGCCATGTCATAAACCCAGCCAATGTTGCCATCGACTAATCCATAGATGCGTTCGCCTGAATCAACTTGCTTGGCAGAGGCGGTTCGTAAAATAGCATCAGTCTTTAGTTCGACACGAGCACCGGTAATCTGCGCATTCTCAAGTCCAGTGATTGTTACTTTTCCAAACCAAGACTCCAAGAATCCAGTTGGGTGCGCTAGTAATAATTCAACTTCATTGTCTGGGCGCGGACGCCAGAAACCGCTCTCAAGTGCAAGTGGACGAACTCGTTCACCTTGGTCATCAAGTTCCCAAGTGCGGGACCAGTGAATCAAGAATGGGCGACCATCTGAGTGAATGCTGAGTTCTTGGCCAACCTGAATGTCAGATTCCATACTTGGGTATCCAACGACGCCAACACCTACCCAGGTGCCAACTAGCCAAGACAGCGGAGCTAAGTCTGGGTGCAATTTGGTGTTCATGATTGACCCTTAAAGAGTTTGTAGACCATGTATGACGCATAACCAGTTATTGAAACCGAGCTCACAATTAGCAACCCGGTATAGAACGTCTCAGCCATGTACCCAAGTGTATCCGCCCAGTATTCTCAGGTAAGTAGCCAAGCCGAAGGGTAAACACCTTGAACGATACAGAGATTAAAAGCATTCTGAGTGAAGCGGCCTCAGTTGCTGTAATAGGTGTCTCAAGCAACCCGGAACGAGCAAGCCATCAAGTTGCAGCCTATCTAATTGAGCAAACGCACCTTGATGTCTACTTGGTCAACCCAACTGCGAGCGATGAGATCTTGGGCCAACGCGTTTACAAATCTGTAGCGGACTTACCAATAGTTCCGGACATCATTGACGTGTTTCGTAAAGGTGAGGATATGCCCGAGGTTTTCGAAACTGAATTCCCAGCCATAGCCGAAAGCGCTGCAGGTAAAACGTGGTGGATGCAACAAGGTATTGAAAATTACGATATTGCAAAACTGGCCGAAGATGCCGGAATGAAAGTCGTGATGGATCGCTGCATCAAGGTGGACTACATGAATTTGATTCCAGAAGGAAGGTAACTTCCAAGACAAAGGTGGGCTGTCATTTGAAAGCCCACCTTTGTATTAGTTAGAACTATTTGGTTACTGCAATGTCTACATCGAGGATCTTGCCGATTGTTGCTTGAACCTTTGTGCGGCTATTTGCCCCCGGAATCAGTGCAACAACAGTCCAATCACCAGCAACAGTGAAGAATCGGAATTCACCCTGCTTTGAAATCGGAACTTCAGCCACGAACTCATCGTTTCGATCGAGCAAGCGGGCATAACCAACAGAGGCTGGGACATCTCCAGATGAAATTACACCTTGAATGACAGCCTGTGTTGAGATGTCAACGTTGTCTAACGAGACACCGCCGACTACTGCGCCGCAACCACTCATGCTGTGCCTGGCTCATCGCCAACGGCAACAGGTACGCCAACAAGGGATCCGTATTCGGTCCACGAGCCGTCGTAGTTACTGACGTTCTTCACGCCAAGTAGCTCGTGTAGAACAAACCATGAATGAGCAGAGCGCTCGCCGATTCGGCAGTAAGCGATGGTGTCTTTATTCAAGTCCACTCCAGCACCTTCGTAAAGTGTCTTTAGTTCATCGATTGATTTGAATGAGCCATCTTCATTTGCTGCCTTGCTCCACGGAATGTTTGCTGCGGTTGGAATGTGGCCACCGATACGTGCTGCTTCTTGCGGCAAGTGAGCTGGCGCGAGCAAGCGACCAGCATACTCATCGGGGCTACGAACATCGACAAGATTCTGGGTTCCGATCGCCTTGAGTACATCTTCGCGGAATGAACGAATAGAAAGATCTTGATCTTTAGCAACGTACTTAGTAGCTGCTCGGTTTGGAACATCGCTGACTAACTCGCGACCATCTAGTTCCCACTTCTTGCGTCCGCCATCAAGCAAGCGAACATCGCCATGGCCATAAAGCTTGAAGTACCAAAACGCGTAAGCGGCAAACCAGTTGTTGTTTCCGCCATAGAGCACAACGGTGTCATCATTAGATACACCCTTGGCACTTAGCAACACTTCAAACTGTTCTTTGTTTACGAAGTCGCGACGAATTGGATCCTGCAGATCAGTTTTCCAGTTCAATGCAATTGCATTCTTGATATGGTTACCGGCGTAAGCCTCGGTATCTTCATCAACTTCGATGAAAACCACTTTTGCATCATCAAGATGTGCCAGTGCCCATTCGGCGTCTACTAGTGCTTGGTTACTCATTATTACTCCTTGTTTGTTTTTAAGTTTTGTTAAGAAAAGATTCGCTTGCCAATTAGATACATTTCGCAGCCAAGGCAAAAGTTAAATGCCGCATTCAAAAACGCTGCGCCCAATGCAAACCCAACCGCAATTGTGGCAACCAGTTCAGCACCAGCAACTAGTGCTACTAGGCCAGTAACTGCAAAAAGGAATCCAACAAGTTGGGCAAACTGTGGTGGCTCAACTGCTTCAAGCGCGGTTGGCTTTCCAAGTTTTGGTGCAACAAGTTTGCGATACAAAATTCCGTATGGTTGAGCCTGCAATCCGACGAAAGCACCCAATCCGAAAACTACAGTTTGGAATGCCAATAGGACAGTGGCAACACTTGATGGAATCGTTAGCAAAATGATTGCTAGAACTACCGTTGTGATCGCAGCTCCAAAGCGTGGTCCACGAGGATCGATTTGCTTGGTCATTTGATTTCCTTTTCAGTTCCGGTTTAGCTTGGCTTTGGGTTATCGCAGCCGCTATTGGGACTGCAGGATCAAGCGCACATACACATCGAGGAACCAAGGCGACCGTAATCCACGACTCGGCGCTTGATCAGAACTGTGGTTCTCGACATGCCACAACCATAGGACAGGTACCGGGCAATCGCAGGCTCGTCAATGGTTATTGCAAAAGCCTCGCAGTAAGGCTCTGAGTTGGCGAATGTTCTCGTTTCGCCTAAGTTCATTACTACCTATTTATGAGGAGTGCACATGTCGAGTGGCGGCTACGTATTGCTTGCCGTTCTTGTGCTCTCAGTCGCTTTTGGGATTTATCGGAAACTAAGTGATGGCAAACTTCACGAAGAAATCGTCCCGCCACTTCAAGGCCTAACTGAGCACCTGCACTTGGATCACGATCATCCACCGCAGGTCACATTTCTTCAGTTCTCGTCTGAGTTTTGCCAGCCTTGCCGAGTTACCAGCAAAGTCCTTGAAGGGGTCACCAACAGTTTCCCAGCTATCTGCCACATTGAACTAGATGTGGTTGAGCACATGGATTTAGTTAAGACTTACGGAATTTCTCGAACCCCCACCACTTTAATAATCGATAAAGAGGGAACGGTTCACTTCCGAGCTACTGGGGTTCCCAAGAAGGCCGAACTGACTTCTGCGGTAACTGAACT
This sequence comes from Candidatus Nanopelagicales bacterium, assembly GCA_021742025.1. The sequence goes on along the minus strand of JAIOWT010000004.1, from coordinate 14,383 downwards.
TGTGAATAACTGAATTTGTTAGGAATTTAAGCCAATTAAAGCCCTTTTGGTTCTGCCCTAGACTTGGGGAAGCAACTTTTTGAGCAGGTGATGGCATGGCACAGGTCTTATTGCTCACCCGCGCGCTCACACCATCCAGCGCAGTTCTGCCAGGCCTTGAACTCTTAAGTCACCATATAAAGGTAATGTCGCCAGAACCGACGGCCTTAATCACTGCACCAGAAGTTGATGTGATTTTGATTGATGGTCGCACCGATTTACCTGCAGTTCGCAGTTTGTGCCGACTTCTGGAAACCACAGGCAATACATCTCCCGTAATCCTTATTACGACCGAGGGTGGATTGGCTGCCGTAAACCATGAATGGGGTTTGACCGACGTACTTTTGGTCAATGCCAGTCCAGCCGAAATCGAAGTTCGGATTCGCCTGGCAACTACAAAAGTTGAAGCAGCTAACAATTTTGATTCAGCCGGTGAAATCAAAGCTGGTGAGCTTTCAATTGATGAAGCCACATACTCCGCCAAGCTTCGTGGCCGCACTCTTGATTTAACTTTCAAAGAATTTGAATTACTTAAGTTCTTAGCTCAACACCCAGGTCGAGTTTTTTCTCGCGATCAACTACTTCGTGAAGTTTGGGGATACGACTACTTTGGTGGCACTCGAACTGTTGACGTGCACGTGCGACGCCTGCGCGCAAAACTAGGTCCAGAAAACGAAAACTTGATCGGTACAGTTCGCAACGTCGGTTACCGATACGTCACCACCCCGATTGCTGAATCGCAGTCACATGAAATTCTTGTTTAAATATGCAATTTTCAATTGATACTTGTTCACATTTAACTCCTGAGCAAACTTCGCGGGTAATTCAAATTACCCTCGATGCGGCAATTGTTGACGAGATGGCGCCGCTATCAGAGCACGTATTGATTCACTTACATCATGGTGGAGATTCTCATGATGAACATATGATTGCCATTGATCAGGCTGGGGAAATTCAAGGCTACTTACATCTGGATGCAACTGATGCCGTTGAAGGACCAGTACTTGAAGTCGTGGTGCATCCCGACGCCCGCCGAAATGGAATCGGTAAAGCATTGGTACAAGCTGCACTTGATCGCACCAGCGATTCACGTATCCGACTTTGGGCACATGGTGAGTTATCAAGTGCATACGGCTTATCGGAAAACCTTGGCTTTGAAAAAAGCAGGGAACTTTGGCAGATGCGCCGCTCGCTCTTCGCACCATTTCCTAAAGCGCAATTCTCGCCTGAGATAGTGATTCGAGCTTTTGAAGTTGGCGCTGATGAAAACAACTGGCTGGAATTGAATTCCCAAGTTTTCGCCGATCATCCAGAACAAGGACGTATGACGCGCGAAGATCTTGATGTTCGCATGTCCGAAGCATGGTTTGATCCAACAGGGTTTCTGATTGCAACTCGTGATGGCAAGATGGTCGGTTATCACTGGACCAAAGTTCATGGTGGCCAGGGAACACACGGCCACTCGGAAATTGGTGAAATTTATGTTCTTGGCGTTGCCCCAAGTGAGCGCGGCACCGGACTGGCTAGGGCATTAAGTATTCGAGGTCTGGAACATTTACGCAGTCAGGGGTTGCCGGCTGCCATGCTGTATGTCGATGCGGACAACACTGCGGCAATTGGGTTGTATGAATCCCTTGGCTTTGCCCATTGGGATACTGACGTGATGTTCAGGAAAGAGCAGGCGTAATCAAGGTCTGGCCGTGGCCATACTCAACGCGATGCCCATCAGTAAATAACCAAGCTGACTGACGGCCCTGAACTTCCCATTCAAACGGGCCACCAACTATCGCAGTATCTTCATCGATACCTACGACGCTGACACCGTCTGGAACTTTCATGAATCTGGTCATGAAATCAGGTAGTCGAGCAAACATTTTGTCGAAATGTGGCAGCACCCGAATGTGTGGCAACAGTCCAAAACCACTCGTAGCTGCATGTGTTGGCAGTCGCAAAGTAGGAATGTGATCTGCCAGCGCCATCGCACCAGCGCTGCAGCCAGCCAAAGCTGCGCCGTCACGCCAAGCGGATTCGATTTCTCGCCATAACAAAGTGTCGCGAAGTGTGTTAGCCAAAAAAGAAGGGTTACCACCCGATAGATAAATTAACCCGGCACCACGAACTTGTTCAGCAATTCTTGCATCATCAGCATCATTGCGGTCGTGAGCAATTACAGATACTGCCTCAACACCAATTCGCTCAGCTTGCGCCTTGCCTAATGTGATCCAGTGGTGCAATGAGGATTCACCTTCAGGCGCCGCCGCAGTTGGAATCTGAACATACTTAGGATTTCGCCCAGCGATTAGGTTCGCTTCCACTTCTTGCATAATCGGCAAATACTCACCGGATCCAACTAGCGCAATTGGACCTGGGCTCATGAACTTTCAATCTCCCAAGACGATCCGTCTTTAGTGTCCTGGATGGTAACTTTCATTTCCATCAGTTGATCTCGAATTGCATCTGCATCATCCCACCGACCACCAGCGCGAGCTGCTTGGCGGGCTTGTAACAGTGCGTCAACGTACGGACCAACTACCGACATAATGTCGACTTTTGGACTTGCTGCAATATGTCCTAGGCGGGTTACAAGTGAATGCACTGCGGCGCGAGTTTCGGTATCACGATCTAGTTCGTCAAGATTTAACAAAGCATCAACTGCATCACTAACTTTTCCAGCATCAAGTAATTCTTCAACTTTGTGTGGATCAACTTTAAACAACGGCGCTGGTTCACCTAGCACGATAGAGCTTCCAGTGTGAGAAATAATTTCTTCGAATGTTGCACTTTCGCCGGATGCAACAGTCCAAGATTCGCCGTGATGACGAATCGTCATGGTGCCTCGGCCAAACACGTGTGCGGTACGTTCTTCTAAATCAAACCGAATTCCAGTGTGTTCATCAACGCCAATGATAAATACTTCAGGTGGCAGAAGTGATTCCATTACGCGCAGGCGACGTTCACCGATGTAACAGAATCGCGTGTCGTGATTTGCGCCATCAGCATTGTCGTAATGCGGAATGATCGCGGCAGGCATGCCTGTGTGACGCTCGATCAAATTCAAACCTGGAAGCCAGTGTGGCTCCTCACCAACTTTGTACATTTCATAAACCGGAATCGTGTGTGATCCAGCTGTCAGCGCAGCGGCAGAGGCCAAGACCACAGTTCCATTAACCAACACCTCATCGAAGTGCGGGCTTACTCCCAACTCGTGCCAAACTTTCAAGGCGTATGACGGGCTACCTGGTCCCGCAAAGAGCCACTGAGATTCACGAATTCCATTCACAGCCTCACCGAGCGCAGCACCGGCAACAGAAGTGTTACGTAGCGAAATCGCTTTTGGGGTTGCGCCAACTGAATGGGTAAAGAAGTCAATCAACTTCTCTGTCAGATCGTCGGCATTTTCCTGGAACCCAAATGGGGTATCCAGAATGGTTAATTTGAGTCGGTCCAGTTTGCCCAAAGATGCCAAAATCTGCTGATGCGGTGTAACCATAGTTGGGCTGGTTTCCCCTGATCCCATAACTACTATTTGTCTAGACACCGCTAAATCATCCCACTTTTCGGGCAATTGTTCACTTTTTGGAAATTCCGCTTTAGGAGTTGTTTACCTAAGTATGTAAGGCTTACCCCGTTATGACTGATACTTCTACTTCCCAATCGGCATCTACTGTCGTCGCCCTACCTAGTGATCGCTTTCTTGATCGCGAGCTGTCTTGGCTTGCCTTTAACCAAAGAGTTTTGGAGTTGGCCCAAGATCAAGAAATGGAACTTTTAGAGCGCGCAAAGTATCTTTCGATTTTTGCCAGCAATCTAGATGAGTTCTTCATGGTGCGAGTTGCTGGCCTAAAGCGAAGAATCGCGACTGGAATGGCCACCAAAACAGCTTCGGGGATGCAGCCAACTGAAGTGCATGCTTCAATTTTGGCGCAAAGTTACGATGCGATGAAGCGAGCATCGGGGACTTTTAATGACTCGATCCTACCCGCGCTGGTAGCAAGCGGAATTGAAATTTTGCGATGGGAAGAACTAACCAGCGATGAGCGCGATGACATGTCCACGCTTTTCGACGAACAAGTTTTTCCGGTTTTAACTCCATTAGCAGTTGATCCATCACACCCATTCCCTTACATTTCAGGTTTGTCTCTCAATTTGGCAGTTGTAGTTAGAAATCCGAACGCTGGAAATGAATTATTTGCTCGCGTAAAAGTACCGCCATCACTTCCTAGATTCATCGAGGTTTCAAACCAGCGCTTCGTAACCCTTGAAGATGTAATGGCTGGTCACTTGGACAAGCTGTTCCCTGGCATGAAGGTTATGCAATGCCACGCATTCCGAGTTACCCGAAACGAAGAACTCGAAGTTGAAGAAGATGATGCGGAAAACTTGCTGCAGGCACTTGAGCGCGAGCTTATGCGTCGACGATTCGGCCCAGCAGTTCGACTTGAAGTAGAAAATTCAATCGATCCACATGTGTTAGATCTAATCGTTGGCGAATTAGGCGTTGAACAAAACGAAGTATTCCGATTGTCTGGACTGCTCGATCATCAATCACTTTTTGAATTGATGAAACTTAAGCGCGAAGATTTGAAAGCTTCAATGTTTGTTGCCCGAACAAGTACCGCACTCGCCGAGGTTGAAAGTGCCACCGCTCCAGACATCCTTGACGTGATGCGTCACCGCGATATTTTGCTTCATCATCCATATGACTCATTTTCAACCAGCATGCAGATGTTCCTAGAACAAGCCTCCAACGATCCAAATGTTTTGGCAATCAAGCAAACTTTGTACCGTACTTCGGGCGACTCTCCGATTGTTGATGCGCTGATCAATGCAGCAGAACTCGGTAAGCAAGTTTTGGCTGTTGTAGAAATCAAGGCTCGATTCGATGAGCAAAACAACATCGATTGGGCGCGCAAACTTGAAGAATCTGGTGTCCACGTTGTCTACGGAATCGTCGGACTCAAAACACATGCAAAACTTTGTATGGTAGTGCGCAACGATGGCGGCAAGTTAAACAGATACGTGCACATCGGAACTGGAAACTACAACCCTAGAACTGCAAGGCTCTATGAAGATTACGGCCTCCTGTCTACTGACCCAAAAATTGGCGAAGATGTCGCCAGTTTGTTTAACCACTTAAGTGGCTACGGAGTTCAGGGCGATTACAACCGACTCATCGTTGCGCCAAAGGGACTTCGAAGTGGCTTAGTCTCCCGAATTGAACGCGAAATTGATCATGTAAAGAATGGAAAGCCGGGCCATATTCGCTTCAAGTGCAATTCGATCGTGGACGAAACCATAATCGATTCGCTATATCGCGCCTCACAAGCAGGAGTCAAGGTTGACATTCTGGTGCGAGGAATTTGCTCAGTTCGCCCAGGCGTGCCCGGCTATTCAGAAAACATCCGAGTTCGAAGTGTGCTGGGTCGATTCTTGGAACACAGCAGAGTTTATGATTTCGCAAATGGTGGCGAAGGTGAGACTTGGATTGGCTCAGCTGACCTGATGCACCGAAACTTAGATCGTCGCGTTGAAGTCTTAGTCCGAATGAATCCGGAAAATGCCAAGGCAATCACGCAAGTTGTAGACCTTGGTATGTCTGATACCACTGCGTCTTGGCATTTGCTTTCCGATGGCGAATGGGTTCGCAAGCACCTTGATGAATCTGGTGAAGCCCTTGTTGATTATCAAGAACTGTTGATTGCTAACCACCCCGTAGCAAAGTCGGCAGCAGACGTGCCTACACCGCGACGAATTGACACCTTATTAAACAAGGTCGGACTCTTTGGCAACCACTGACAAGATTGTTGCGGCTGGCGCAGTTGTAACTCGAATCGGCCCTGGAGGCAAAGAGTTCTTGCTGGTGCACAGAGATTACCGAGAGGATTGGACGTTTCCTAAGGGAAAAGTTGAATCGGGCGAGCACATAATTGGAGCCGCCGTAAGAGAAGTGCGAGAAGAAACAGGTTTCGCGATTCAGCTAGGTATGCAACTACCTACTCAGACCTACAAAATCGAAGAACGAACCAAAGATTCTCATTACTGGTCCGCGCAATTACTTTCTGGCACTTTTCTGCCAAACGACGAAGTAGATGAAATTGCCTGGCTAACTTTCGACGAAGCTGCGAAGCGGCTTACTTACGAACACGATGTTGAAGTTCTAAAAGCTGCAGAGACTGCAAGAGAAACTACACCAATGATTGTGCTGCGACACACTCAAGCAACGAAGCGTGCTGAGTGGGCTAATGATGTTGAGAATTTGAATGAACCCGACGCTTACCGCCCGCTGACATCAGTAGGCAGAATCCAAGCCAGCATGATGGTAAGTGCACTTGCTGCTTATGGAATCACCAAATTGCATTCATCAGACTCCGTTCGATGCAGAGATACCGTTGGACCTTACGCATCTGCCAGAAGTTTGTCCATATCTCTAGAACCTTCCTTAAGCGAAGAGCAGCACGTTCAATTTCCTGAAAAGGCAAGTATTCGAGTCAGCGAACTTGCCGAAATCGAAAGTGCATTTGTGCTCTGTACTCATCGCCCAGTTTTACCAACCGTTATGGAAGTACTTGAAGCTAAATTTGAATTAGACACGGACTCGAAAAAAGCATTTGATCCAGCGCTAACCCCAGGATCAATGGTGGTCTACCATCGAGATTCGGCAGATTTGTCAAAAATACTTTCAGTTGAAAGACACATGCATTAATTGTTTGGCGGATTTTGAAGCATTAAATCCGGTTCATTAAAAATAGGTAGGGGTTATTTTTCGCATTCCTGCTAGGGTCTAAATCAGGTCAAAATTTGCTTCATTCATCGTTCAGAGAGTTAAAACCAGGTTTACTCGCCAATGTCTAAACACAAAAAAGTCCACGAGAAGAATGCCACTTTGGGCTATTCCTTATATCTGGCGGCGGCGACCTGTTGGGCTGTGAATGGCACGGTATCCAAAGTAGTCCTACTTGAAATTGGTGATCCATTACGCGTCTCACAATTCCGTGGAACTGGAACCGCAATAATTCTCACAATATTCGTGGCGCTCACCAATCGCAAAGCATTTCGAATCAAGCCAAAAGAAGCATTGCTTCTAGCTGGCTACGGAATCATTGGCGTCGCTATGTGCCAGTGGTTCTACTTCGAATCCATTTCTCGCATGCCAATCACGATCAGCTTGTTGATTGAATTCATGGCGCCAATTTTTGTAGTGCTTTATGCGCGCTTTGTGATGCACGTTTCGGTAAGGAACACAGTTTGGCTGGGACTTGCCCTTGCAGTTGTGGGCTTGGCACTAGTTGCTCAAGTGTGGAATGGTTTCACGCTCGACAAAGTTGGTGTTCTTTTCGCAATCGCCTCCATGACCACGTTGGTGTTTATGTACTTGCTCGGTGACAAAGCAAGTCAGGGTCGTGATCCTGTCTCATTACTTATGTGGGCATTTATCTTTGCTTCGATTTTCTTCGCAGTACTTCGTCCTTGGGGAAGTTTCCCGTGGGAGTCACTTCAAGCGCAGGTGACTCCATTTGAGGGCGGGACTGATGTTTATCCGATTTGGCCATTCTTTGTGTTCATGGTTTTGATCGGAACTTTGGTGCCATACGTTTTAGTAATCAATTCGATTCGGCACATTGGTGGGCCAGGCGCAAGCATCATGGGTATGACCGAACCTCCAATTGCCGCAATTGCTGCTTGGATCGTTCTTGGCGAAATCTTCGTTGTAGTTCAGATACTAGGTGGTGTAATCATGTTGATTGGAATCATCGTGGCGCAACGAGCTAGAGAGCAAAAGGCACATGAGCCATTACCTGATTTTGAGGAAATCAAGTAACTAGGAAGTTTGCGGACTAATACGTTCAACCAGTCCAAAGGCAATTGCAACACTTTGTCCAATTAGTAAAGCAAATAACAAAGTGCCGACACCAACTACTCCACCAAGCAGCCAACCAATAGTTAATACGACAACTTCAATTCCAGTTCGCACTCGACCAACTCGAACTCCAGTTTTTTCATTCAAGCCCGTCATCAAGCCATCCCGGGGGCCGGCTCCCACATTGCAAGTTATGTAAAGCGCGCTTGCAATTCCAGTCAACAGGATTCCTAGTAGCACCTGAACAGATTGGGCAACAACGTTATCGGGAGAAGGCAGGATTGGGATCATCACATCAATAGCAACTGCAATAACCAGGATATTCATTACGGTTCCAAGGCCTGGCTTGCGCTTTAGTGGAATCCAAAGCAACAACACAATTACTGAAGTTAGGAATGTAGTTTGCCCAATTGTCAGGTTAAGGGTTTTTGCTAGGCCATCAGCAAGTACTGTCCATGGTGATTGACCAAGGCTGGCGTCAATCAGAAGTGCTTCACCAGTACCAAATAGCCAGAGACCCAAAATCAAAACGAAGAACGTTTTCGGAGAGACTTTCCAATTGGAATCCCCTGCCGACCAAGAGGTTTTGGGAACAGTTAAAGCAGGTCTCAGCCATTGTCCAAACGATGCCACTAGCTATACCTTTGGCTTACTTACTCGACTTACAATTCCAAAGAAAATTGCAACAACTTCACCGACAAGTACAGTTACGAGAACTGTGCCAAGTCCAACCGACCCACCCAGCAACCAACCTGCGAGCAAGAAGACTGCTTCAATTGCAAAACGTACTCGACCAATCGGGATTCCAGTTCGGTAATGAAAGCCAGTCATCAAACCATCTCGAGGACCCGGTCCTAAGTTACTTGGGATGTAGAAGGCGCTACCTAATCCAATGACCAAGATTCCGATCAAAACCATGACAACGGAAACTGCGTAACTGTCTGGACTTGGGAAAACCGGCATCATTACATCAATGGCAACAGATACAAAAATGATGTTTAGAACTGTTCCAATACCCACTTTGTTCTTGAGTGGTATCCACAAAAACATCACGCCAATAGAAATGTAAAAGCTGGTCCAACCAATACTGTCTCCAGTTATGTTTTGGATTCCCTGTGCCAGCACAGTTCCGGCTGACTGACCGATGTCAGCTTTAATCAGAATCGCTTCACCCGTGCCATAAAGCCAGTTACCGAGCATTAAGTAGAAAAGGGTTTTTGGCTTGGCTTTCCACATCGAGCCCGAAGCACTCCACGATGTCGTGGGTACTGTCCTAGATGGTTTCAACCATTGGCTCAAAGCTGACATGTATTAAACGATGTTCTTTTCAGGGCGCAGTTCGCCACCTGATGAGAACCGATCGTTACTCAACGGAGTGATGTCTACAAATGGTGTCTTACCCAAGTACATGTCACGCAAAATTTCACCAATCGCTGGTCCTTGTAGGAAACCATGACCACTAAAACCAGTTGCGTACAAGAATCGAGAAACGCCTTCCCACTCACCCATGATTGCGTTGTGATCAGGAGCTACGTCATAGAAGCCGGCCCAGCCGCTTGCTGCGCCAAGTTCAAGAAGTCTTGGTGCGCGAACATCGGCAAGCTCACCAATCTTCTCTAGGAAGTTTGGATCCCGGCGAATGTCCCACGAGTAATCAACCGTCTTATCTGAAAAGCCCATAAGCATTGCGTTTCCTTCGCGATGCCAATAAAGCGAAGTTGAGTAATCGATCGTGAACGGCATATCTTTTGGCACATCATCGAAGTCAGCGGTAAGTGGCTCGGTGATCAAAAGTTCACGACGAAGTGGTTGAACTGGAATTTCTAGGCCAACCATGGCACCAATAGTTGGTGACCAAGCACCAGCACAGTTGATAACTGTTTTGGTTTTTACTTTTCCGGCAGAAGTTGTAACGCTAACGATCTGACCATCAACAACTTCGATATCGGTTGCTTCGGTCTGAGTCATTACAACTGCGCCATGCTTGCGTGCACCTGTTGCATAACCAAGAACAACTGACTCGGGCGTGCAGTAACCATCGTTAGGTGTAAATGAAGCTGCCAGAATTCCGTCAATTTCCAAGATTGGACTTAATTCTTTTGCTTCTTCTGGAGTTAGCATTCGCGATTCCACACCAGCTGCGATGTGTAGGGCTGTTGATTTTTCAAACAGTGCCACATCTTCTGGAGTTGAAAGCGCAAACATGTAGCCCGGACGATGCAGATCAATTTCCTGACCAGGGCGATTTGGAAAATCCGCCAAGAGATCAAGGGAGCGAGCACCCATTGCAATGTTCAACTCATCAGAGAAGTTAGCTCGAACGCCACCAGCTGCTTTTGAAGTTGAACCACTGGCTAGGTCGTTTTTCTCAACGAGAAGAACGCTAACGCCAGCTTCTGCCAAGTGGAAGGCAGCGGAGGCGCCCATGACACCACCACCGACTACAACTACATCTACTTCTTCCGGAAGATTAGCCATAGATGGATTCCTTAGATCTTGAAGTCTGGATTGTGAGGAACTTCTTCGTTGTCCATTTGGGCTTTCTGAAGCTTGCCGGACCAATCCCAGTTAAGTGACTGCCAACGCGTGAACACATCAAGCACCCAGATGCCGGACTGACGTGAACCGTTTCCGCTCTTGCCGTTGCCACCAAATGGAAGATGAGCTTCGGCACCAGAAGTTGAGTTGTTGATGGAAAGCATGCCAGCTGAAATTCCTTCACGGAATGTCCAAACGGCCTTTGGATCACTGGTGTAGATCGCAGCTGATAAACCAAAGCCATGATCATTACCAAGTTCAATTGCTTCTTCGATAGTTGAGAAGCGACCAACTGTTACGAGTGGACCGAAAGTTTCAGTGTTGTAAAGGGCATCTTCCTTTTTAATGCCTGCAACGATTGTTGGGTGCACGAAGACACCAGCTTCTGGGTCTCCAACGAAACCTTCGCGTGGATTGTCTTTTGTGATTCGGCCAATTCCTGTTGAACCATGCACGGTGTGATGCGGCTGAATTAACTTCAAGTTCTCTTCATGAGTTGCAAGATACTTCTCCGCAATCATTGGGCCAAACAGCACGTCTTCCATTGGATCGCCAACCTTTGAGCTAGCAACCTTGTCGGCGTACATCTTGAGGAACTTGTCGTAAACCGAATCATGGATCCACAAAGTTCCAAGTGAAGTACAGCGCTGACCTGCAGTGCCGAAGCCTGCGAACAATGCGCCATCAAGAGCTAAATCTAGATCTGCATCTGGCATGATGATCATCGGATTCTTGCCGCCGAGTTCTAGACATGCACTTTGAATGTATTCGCCCACTTTGGCACCAATTAAACGGCCAACTTCAGTTGAGCCAGTGAAGCCAACTTTGTTGATGGTTCCTTCATCCAGACCCTTAACCATGCCTTCGAAGGTTTCTTTACCTTCTGCGACAACAGTGATCAAAACATCTTTTGGAACACCTGCGGCATGGAAGATCGCTGTCATGGCTTCGGCGACCGCTGGTGTGAATTCCGATGGCTTCCAAACAACTGAGTTACCAGTTAGCAACGCCGGGATGATGTACCAAGATGGCACAGCAGCTGGGAAGTTTCCAGCCGTGATGATGAATGCAGTGCCAACAGGCATGCGGAAAGTAAACAAGTTCTTGTTTGGCATTTCACTTGGAACGGTTTGACCGTATAGACGGCGACCTTCACCAAGGAAGAAGTCGCAGGTATCAATTACTTCTTGGACATCGCCTAGTGCTTCGCGGTAAACCTTGCCCATTTCGCGGGTTACTAGCTTGGAAAGGGCTTCCTTATTGTTCTCGAACAACCGACCAGCGTTTGCAATTACTCGGCCACGAGCTGGCGCTGGCATCTTTGCCCATGCCTTCTGGGCTGTCTTAGCACGACGAGCTGCATCTGCAATCTCATCAGGAGTAGCAAGTTTGGTCTCGACGACTACGTCGCTCAAGTTGGTTGGATTTAGAGATTTGAAGGTGGACACCTAGGGCCTCTTTCATTGACGATAAAGTGATTTACATGTCTAACAATGCCAGTTCGAACCAACAAACTGTAGCCGGGGTAATCCTAGATTTACTCTGGGAAGCAGGCGTTAAGACCACATTTGGAATTCCTGGGGTGCATAACCTGGCATTCTGGGATGCCCTTGGTCCAAACCGTCCCACAATCGTTGGTGTTCGCCATGAACAAACGACTGCTTACGCCGCTGATGGCGTAGCCCGCACTACAGGATCTTTGGGTGTGGCGTTGACCACGACTGGGCCAGGAGCTGCAAATACTCTTGGTGCCTTCGGTGAAGCAGCAATTAGTGGCTCGCCAGTGTTTGTGATTTCGTCCGAAGCACCCATTGGTAAGCGCTCTAAAGATGGCGCTCGCGGCCTACTCCACGAAATGGATGATCAAGCCGCAATGTTTGCTCCCCTGGCTAAAAAACTTGCTGGGGTCTCAATGGCTATCAGTGTTACAGGTGGCGAGACAGCAGTTGACGTTGCTGCTGAAATGATTCGCGACTTATTACGCGCACCTGTTGGTGCTGGTTACCTAGGTATCCCGGCTGATGTATTGGCTCAGCAATTTACTGGCGAAAAGCCAAAACTTGAAATTGGCCAAGAGATTATCGAAATCGATATTGCTGCAGCCGTAGTTGCACTCGAAGGCGCCAGCAAGATTGTGATTTGGGCAGGCGGTGGTGCAGTTAACTCTTCTGATTCAATCTCAGCACTTGCCGCGCATTGGCATGCCCCAATCCTGACTTCATTTGCAGGTCGAGGTATCGCTGCCGATTCAGTTCACACTTTGGTGGCGCCAATTCATGAACCAGAATCTGAAGCTGTGTTAGCTGAAGCTGATGCGCTCGTAGTTTTTGGAAGCCAGCTAGACGGCATGAATACAAAGAACTGGGCAATCGCGTGGCCTAAAACCATTGTGTTGGTTGATGTAGATCCGACAAAGACTATGCGCAATGTTGATCCAACTGCTGTTGTATTAAACAACGACATCAATGGTGTGGCTGTGGCATTCGTATCCGGTACTTCAACTCGTAGTTCCTGGGTAGATGTTCAGTCCGTAAACAAGGCCGTTCGCGATCGACTTCGAATTGGAGAAAAATCTAAGCGTGGAATCGCACTTGTCGAAGCAATCGAAAAGCACTGGCCAGCCGATGGCACGATCGTTTGTGACATGTCAGTTTGTGGTTACTGGACTGGTGTTTACGCAGAGCAGCCACGACCACGACGCATTGTTTATCCAGTTGGTTGGGGAACTCTAGGTTTTGGTCTGCCAGCAGCAATTGGTCCAGCAGCAATCGGTCAGCGCACTCTTGCAGTTTGTGGTGACGGTGGCGTGGCATTTGCTCTTGGTGAGCTGGCAACTATCGTGCAGGAAAATCTGCCTTACACACTTTTAATCGTTGACGATGGTGGCTATGGAATGTTGCGTTATGACCAGCAAGTTATGGGTCATCCAGAACGCGGAGTTGATTTAGTTTCGCCAGACTGGGCAATCCTCGCGCAATCATTTGGGCTTTCATTCACTGAAACCACGATTGAAGATTTAGGCGATGCCCTGGATCTAAAGCAGCCAGGAATCATTTTGATTCGCGAAACTTTGTATCCACCAAAGAGCACTAGCCCGCGTTGGGGCGAAAAGTAACTAGGTTTTGAAGTAGGCAACGTTTCTGTGTTTCACGCCATGGATTAATACTTTATTTTTCTTGGCGTCCACACTGTAAACAATTCGGTACTGCCCACGGCGAGCGCTCCGCAAGCCTTCAAACGGTGCATTCAAGGCTTTACTAACTTTGATCGGCTCCTCAACCAATGTGACAGTAGCAAATTCAAGGATTGCGAATGCAACCTTTTCTGGCAGTTCATCAAAATTTCGTAATGCTGTGGGGGTCCAGGCAACTTCAAACCTGGTCATCTATTTATCTCGGTTCGCGATTCGTTCACGTAATTGATCGGCACTCAAAACTACAGCTTGCGATTCTTCAAGCTTCGATTTGAAGATATCCTCAACGAGTGAAGGGTCAGAAAGAATCTCAAGTGTTTCAATCATGGATTCATACTCATCAACACTTATGACTACTGCAGCTGGGCGACCATGTTTTGTAATCACGGTATGTGAGCTTTCACGCTCTATTTCGTCTACAACTTCAGATAGGCGGCTTTTAACCTCAGCCAAAGGCATGAATTCAGAAATGGACATACTGCAATTATACCAAACTAGTCATAATTATGACTAGTTATTAAAGCACCTAAACTATTGAAATCTTTGGCCAGTTAGTTGTTCGTACGCAGCAACATAACGTTCGCGAGTTTTTTCAATAACTTCATCAGGTAGTGCTGGTGGCGCTTCGCCGGAATTTTTATCCCAACCGGAAAATGGAGAAGTTAACCAATCCCGAACAAATTGCTTGTCATACGAAGGTTGGGCTTGGCCCGGTACCCATTGATCCGCTGGCCAGTAACGCGAAGAATCTGGAG
>JAIOWT010000003.1 GCA_021742025.1 Candidatus Nanopelagicales bacterium | reverse complement strand
GCAAAGCCAATGCTGGCTGCATTTCCAACAATTTGGCGACGTGCTACATTCCAATCGCTGGCAACAGTGTTCATAGTTCGTTAAACCTATCGCACTAGTCTGAACTCATGCCTAGTAATGTCCGTGGTATCGGTTATGCCTTTCTCGGAGTATTGATTTTTTCGTTCACCTTGCCAATGGTGAAACTAGCGCTTCCTGGCTTCTCACCATGGACTCTTACCTTTGGGCGAGCAGCACTGGCTGGAATGTTGGCTTTGATTCTGCTGAGGCGAGCCAGAGTTAAGTTTCCAGAGCGAAAACTTATTACTCCCTTGCTAGTTACCGCAGGTGGAATCGTTGTTGGTTGGCCGATTCTTACCACTCTGGCATTGCAGGAAACTACAAGTGCGCATGCTGCAGTTATCACTGCTGGCTTACCACTTGCAACTGCTGTACTAGCAATCTTTAGGTTGCACGAGAAAGTGCCGAAAGCTTTTTGGGCGGCAGCTCTCGTTGGCACTTTCACATTAGTTGTTTATGCCTGGCTAAACGGTGGTCAGGAAGGTAGCTCACTTAAGGCAGATTTGTTTTTGATTGGCGCTGTGATTGCAGCTGCGATTGGATATGCCGAAGGTGCAATTCTTAGCAAAGTTATGCCGGGCTGGCAGGTTGTTTCATGGTGCGTTGTGCTTTCCTTGCCGATATCACTACCGTATTTTGTGATTTCACTATGGTTGGGTCGAGAAGATCACGTCGTAACACCTGTTTCGTTCCTTGCATTCCTATTCACAGCATTTGGTTCCATGTACTTTGGATTCTTTGCTTGGTATCGAGGGCTGTCAGAGCTTGGTGTCGCACGAGGCTCGCAAATTCAGCTGGTGCAGTCGCTTTTGACTCTACTTTGGTCAGCATTACTACTTGGCGAAGTGGTTACTGGTCAAACGCTTATAGCAGCCAGCGTTGTTTTGGTTTGTGTGGCAATTACCCAAAGAGTGCGATTAGCCAGCAGGGTAGAAGTTAACTGATCCCCTGACCCAAACAGTTACTGGCATTCCGACTTCAGGAGATATTGGACCTGAGGTTCGAGCCTTAACGGATCCCGCCGCGGTTTTAACTTCTACTAAAGCGTCATGACCAAAGAATTGTCGCCCAATAACAGTAGCTAAACCCTTTGGATCAGGCTGCAAATATAGATTCTCGGGACGGATAGCAACTTGCCCTTTTGTGCCTTCTGGTTGAGCAACATTTGGAATTAGATCGCCAAGTTCAGTGCTAACTTTTCCAGATATGACAACGCCAGGAATAACTACTGCATCACCTAAGAATTTAGCAAGCGCTACATCAACTGGTTGCGAGTAAATGGACCTTGGACTACCAATCTGAGCCACAGTTCCATCTCGCAAAATCGCAACTTGATCTGCGATGGATAGCGCTTCCTCTTGATCATGAGTTACCAGAATCGCGGTCGCATTGGCTACCCGAAGAATTGCCCTGACATCTTCCCGAAGCTTTGATCGCAATTGTGCATCTAGTGCAGCAAATGGTTCATCAAGCAATATGACATCTGGGTTCGGCGCTAAGGCTCGAGCTATGGCTACTCGTTGGCGCTGTCCACCCGAGAGTGTGTCTGGTAGCGAATCTCTCTGGTCACCCATTCCAATTAGTTCAACAAGTTCTGAAACTTTGGCATCTCTTGCCCCAGTCTTCAAGTGTGAAAGGCCATAAGCAATGTTCTTCGCAACAGTTAAATGCGGGAAGAGGGCAGAATCCTGAGGCACGAATCCAACATTGCGCTTTTCCGGAGGAAGTGACAAAGCTTCGGAAGAAACCTCTCGGCCATTCATGGTGATTGTTCCAGAATCTACCGAATCAAACCCAGCTATTAGGCGCAGCAAAGTGGTCTTGCCACCACCAGAGGCACCCAAAATTGTTAAGAGTGAACCGCCTTTGACTGAGAATGAAACATCGTGAAGTACCGATACGTTGCCAAAAGACTTTGAGACATTAGTGAGCCGCACTTTTTCTGACATTTATCGCACCCCACTTTCACTAATCTCAATAGATTCCTCTGTTACTAGGTTACTTCGGTTCTGCGTAGTGCGGATTTCACGATTAACGAAGAGGGCAGGAATGCCCGCGACCAGCACTAAGAGCAACGCATACGGGGCAGCAGCGCTAAATGCGCCTACCGAAGTGGCTGACCATAACCGAGTTGCCAGAGTCTCAATCCCAGTTGGGCGAAGAATTAGAGTTGCGGGCAATTCCTTGATTACCGTAAGGGCAACAAACGCGGTAGCGCTTAAGATTCCAGGAGCCGCGGCTGGAATAACAACGCGTCGAAGCGTTTGAAATTGCGTACTTCCTAGGGTCCGCGAAACTTCTTCAATTCCAGTTGGCACTTGCGAGATTGGCACCTTTAAAACTGCAACGGCATTAGGTAAAAACAAGGCAAGGTAGGCGAGTAGTACTAAAGCACTGGTTTGGTAAAGACGTGGGACAGATTGGTTGACTAAGAAGACAAAGGAAAGTGCAACTACCACTCCGGGAAGCGCATGCGTAATCAGAATTGTTTTCTCAACTTTGATCGAATATTTACTTTGGTATCTAACTACCAAGATCGCTACCGCTAGACCAACGAATGCAACAAGGAATCCACCGGTAAGTCCGTAGCTAATTGTATTAACGAAGGCTCGAGAGATTTCACTCAAGTTTGATTTGGATTGCCCTATCAAGGTCCAGTAAAAGATGCTAACAATTGGTACGAGCACACCAATTACAAACCACGAAAAAAGCAAAACTTGCGCTCCGCTTTGCCAGTTGCCGAGTTTGGTTTGCATTGCTCGGTACTGACCCGATGACCGAACGGTTGTTAATGAGCCAGATCTACTCTCAATGCGAATCAGAACTATAGTCAGGGCAATAAGGATAAGGGCCAGAGCGGCGGCCGTGTTGCGATCAAAACTGGCTCGGTAAGCGTTGTAGATAGCTCGAGTGAACGTATCGAATCGCATCAGAGAAACGGCACCGAAATCACTCAGGGTATAAAGAGCCACAAGCAGACCAGAGCCGAACACTGCATTACGAATGGCGGGCCAGGTAATAGTTCTGGCAACACTTAATTGGCTTCGTCCAAGCGTGCGGGCAACTTCCTCGCCGGCGCCACTATGTCGATTAAAAGCTGCCGAGACTGCTAAAAAAACATACGGCGTGGTGCTGATACTGAGAACTAACCATGATCCAAAGAATCCTGAGATTCCTGATGAAACCGAAAGCCAGGCGTATGCCAAGACGTAGGAAGGCATTGCCAATGGAAGGATTGCAACAACTTGAAAGAACCTGCGGAAAGCTAAATCCGATCGAAAACTCAACCAGGCCTGAGCAGTTCCGATTGACATCGCAGTTACGCAAACCGCAAGAGTTAGAGACAGCGAGTTGTAAATCAGTTCTAGGGTTCGTGCGCGCACTAAATTGTCAACTAGTTCGCTGACTCCAATTTGGGCCGAGCGCAACAGGATGTAGAAGAGTGGCAAGACTGAAACAAAAACGCCAAATGCCACCACTACTAAAATTTGTAGTGGTGGCCTCTGGTTGGATCTGGATGTCAGATTAGACCTGCTTGGGAAAGTAACTCAAGGGTCTGATCGAGTGTTGCCAGATCTGACAAATCGATTTCTGGACTGTTGATCTCACTTAGCTTTGGCAAAGTTGGATCGGGAGCGACATCAGAAGTTAACGAATACTCAAAAGTGTTTTCCAGAAAATACTTCTGTGCTGTTTCAGCCAGCAACCATGAAGCAAAAACTAAAGCGTCGGGATTTTCTGAAAGCAGTGAAACTCCAGAAACGTTAACCAAGTTGCCAGCATCGCCATCGGAAAACCAAGTCATTTTAGAATTTATGTTTTCAGGACCTATCTCTGCTGCTTTTTCAAACCAGTAGTAATGATTTAGTAATCCGGCTGCTACTTCGCCGCTTTCAACAGCATCTAGTATCTGACCGTTCTTTTCGTAGAGAACGGCATTATCTTTCATTGCAGACAGAAATGCTGCAGTCTTTTCGTCACCTTCGGTTACTCGCATCCCAGTAACGAATGATTGGAATGATGCATTTGTTGGCGCAATCGCAATGCGACCCTTCCAGCCTGGATCAGCAAGATCAAAAACTGATTTTGGTAAATCCGTTACTTGATCAGGGTTGTATGCCAGAACTCTGGCACGACCCGATACTCCAACCCACGAGCCATCTTGGGCGCGGTATTTCGCAGGCACCAAATCCAACACTTCTTGGGGAAGTGTGTAAGTTTTGCCCTGGCCACTGACAGCGCCTAGAGCGCCTGCATCTTGGGAAAGGAAAACATCAGCCTTGGTGTTATTGCCCTCTTCAAGAATCGTTGCTGCCATTTCGGATGAATCGCCATAGCGAACATTTACCGAGATGCCAGTCTCGGCAGTAAACACGTCGAGAAGTGGTGAGATCAGATCTTCAGAACGACCGGAATACAGGGTTATTGCACCTTGTTCATCAATAGAACTGCTTGATGAGTCCGGGGTGGCGGCAGTTTCGCTAGCGCAAGCTGATAGTAGAACGGAAAAACTAAGCGTTAAGGCAGTTACAAACTTTCGGGAAAACATTGAACTCCAAATTAGGTGAATTATGCAACCAAAAGGTTGCGTAATTATTTATGCAACTAAAAGGTAGCCAAAATCATATGTGCTGTCAAATGCATAACTTGGTGGCAAAGTAAGCATCTAAATCGCCCCCCGATAGCCTTATCTGCGTGGTGCAGATTTCATTCCGAAGCGATGTGACTGTCGAGCTGGTAAAGCATTCGGCAGGTGATGCGGACGTGCTTTGGGCCGCCAGAGTTTCAACAAAGGGCGATCAGTCCGCAGTTGATGTGAACGCGGATTCCGCGGCTTCTGCCGGCTTGATTAACTACCTAATGCGCGACCGCCATGGCAGCCCATTTGAGCACTCGGTGTTTACCTTCTTTGTGCAAGCGCCAATCTTTATGTGGCGCGAACATTTTCGCCATCGGATGGCTAGTTACAACGAAGAATCTGGTCGATACAAAGTTCTAGAACCGATTTTTTACACACCAAGCCCGGAGCGAAAACTGATACAGGTTGGGAAAGCTGGCGCTTACGAATTTGTTGATGGTACGCCGGAGCAATTTGACATTGTTACTTCAGAAACGAAAAAAGCATGCGAAGTTGCGTATGCATCGTATGAAGCAATGCTTGAAGCCGGCGTCGCACGCGAAGTTGCACGCATCGTTTTGCCAGTCACGATTTACAGTTCGGCATACGTGACTATGAATGCGCGCGCCATGATGAATTTCTTGAGTTTGCGTCGTAAAGCAGAAGGATCACACTTTCCATCGTTCCCACAGCGCGAAATTGAAATGGTTGCAGAAAAGTACGAATTAGAGTTCGAGCGAATCATGCCGCTTACCCACGCATCTTTTGTGGCTAATGGCCGAGTCGCTCCATAGTGAATTTTGAAAGTGAATAGGTGAGACCATGAAAGCTGAATCCGCATTTGGCACGGTTTTGACCGCAATGGTCACGCCATTTACTGCTGATGGAACCAAGATTGATTTCGACGCTGCAGCATCACTGGCAAACGATCTTGTCGATCTTGGTAACAACGGACTGGTTGTTAACGGAACAACTGGGGAATCACCAACAACAGACGAACACGAGAAACTACAATTACTAAAAGTTGTAATTGAGGCCGTAGGCAGTAGAGCGAAAGTTGTTGCCGGCGCTGGTTCTAATGACACCGCACATTCAATCTTGTTGGCAAAGGATGCCCAAAAAGCTGGAGCACACGGTTTGCTTGTTGTTACGCCTTATTACAACAAGCCACCACAAGCGGGGATTTATGCGCACATGGTTGCAGTTGCCGATTCAACTGATTTACCCGTGATGATTTATGACATACCTGGCCGTGCCGGAGTTGCAATCAATAACGAAACTATGTTGCAGCTGGCCCAGCACTCAAAAATTATTGCTAACAAGGACGCCAAAGGTGATCTTTGGGCAGCTTCCCAAATCATGGCGCAATCTGATCTTGCTTATTACTCTGGCGACGATCCGTTAAATCTTGCGCTCTTAGCAATTGGCGCAGTTGGTGTTGTGAGTGTTACTGGGCACATTGTTGCAGATCGTCACAAGTTGATGGTTGAAGCAATGCAAAACAATGACGTTAATGCCGCTCGGGAAATCAATCGATCGTTAGTTCCAATCACTGAAGGAATTATGACCAAAGCTGGTGGGGCAATCATGGTGAAGGCCGCCCTAGAAGCACTTGGTCGAACTGGAGGCGGATCTTTGCGCTTGCCTTTGGTTCCAGCTACTGACGAACAAAAACGTGTACTTCGTGAAGACCTAGTTAAGGGTGGCTTCACTCTGTGACATTCTCACAAATCGATTTACCAACTCCGCCACCATTAGCAGATGATGCCTTTCGGGTCGTAGCGCTAGGCGGACTCGGCGACATCGGGCGAAACATGACCGTGTTGGAGTATCGCGGAAAACTTTTGATCGTCGACTGTGGTGTGTTGTTTCCAGAAGAAACCCAACCAGGTGTCGATCTAATCCTGCCGGATTTTGCCTACATTCAAGATCGCCTCGATGACGTAGCGGCGATTGTCTTGACGCATGGGCACGAAGATCACATCGGTGCGGTTCCGTACCTCTTAAGACACAAGCAAGATATCCCAATTGTTGGATCACAGTTAACCCTGGCATTTGTCGAGAGCAAGCTAAAGGAACATCGAATTTCGGCATACACACATGCCGTCAAAGAGGGAATGACCGAACAATTTGGCGAATTCTCGGTCGAGTTCATTGCCGTCAATCACTCAATCCCTGATGCCTTAGCCGTTGCAGTTACAACGGCAGCGGGAACCATTTTGATAACTGGTGATTTCAAAATGGATCAGCTACCCCTAGATGGCAGAGTCACAGACTTGAATGCATTCGCGCGATTGGGTGACAAGGGAGTTGATCTGTTTTTAGTTGATTCAACTAATGCGGAAGTCCCTGGCTTTGTCACTAGCGAAAAAGATATCATTCCCACACTGCAACAAGTGATTGGCGGAGCATCAGGTCGTGTGATCGTTGCATCGTTCGCATCCCACGTACATAGAGTGCAACAGATTATTGATGTGGCGGTTAGAAACAATCGCAAAATTGCATTCGTTGGAAGATCCATGGTGCGCAACATGGCGCTTGCAAGTGACCTTGGCTACTTAACAATTCCTGGTGGCGCGCTGATTTCTAGCGATCAAATGGCAGACCTGCCAGACGATCAAGCCGTACTGATTTGCACTGGATCACAAGGTGAACCAATGGCTGCGTTAGCGCGGATTGCGAATCAAGATCATGCAATTTCGGTAGGCACCGGCGATACCGTGATCCTTGCTTCGTCGTTGATTCCAGGTAACGAGAATGCGGTTTACCGAATTATTAATGACCTGACTCGGCTGGGTGCCTATGTGGTGCATAAAGGAAACGCTTTGGTGCACGTCTCAGGACATGCGGCAGCTGGTGAGCTGTTGTACTGCTACAACATCGTTAAGCCCAAGAACGTTATGCCGATTCATGGCGAATGGCGTCACTTGAGAGCAAATGCAGATTTGGCAATAAAGACTGGTGTACCTGAGTCTCGAGTGATGCTGGCCGGAGATGGCATTGTTGTTGACCTGGTAAATGGAAAAGCCAGCATCGTGGGAGCCGTACCGTGTGGCTATGTTTACGTTGAAGGCTCGATCGTGGGTGAAGTTTCTGAGTCACTACTAAAGGATCGTCGCGTACTTGGCGAAGACGGATTCTTGTCAATCGTGGCTGCTATTGATTTTGAAAATCGCAAAGTAATTGCAGGTCCGCAAATTCACGCTCGCGGGTTCAGTAAAGAAGAAAGCGTATTCGAAGAAATCTTGCCTAAGATTAAATCCACACTTGAGGTCGCATTGGCCGAAGGAGTCACGGACACACATCAACTTGGACAAATGGTACGCAGAGTTGCTGGCAAGTGGGTAGGCGAGAAGCACCGCCGCCGGCCGATGATCGTCCCGCTGATTATTTCGAATTAAATCAAGGCCAATCGGTTTAAGTTTGCGACACGCCGTGACTCTTGGTGCCAGTGTTACTGGAGTGTTTCGGATATATTTGTTATATGGCTTCCCCGTCTTCGGCAAAAACTCGTCCGCGCTCCGCATCAGCGAACCGTCCCCAAGGCCGAAATTCCTCATCTGGCCGCCCGCCAGTTAAGCCACGAAAAAATTCCCCCTCCGCACTTACTTCACTCGCGCATGGCTCACGCAAATTCATCACAGCAGTTTGGTTGGGCATCGCTAACTTAGTTGGAGCCATTGCTCGCGGTATCGGTAAGAGCGCTAAAGATTTAGATCCAGCACATCGTCGCGATGGCCTAGGGCTCATTTACTTGTCATTAGCCATTGTGGTTGCATCGGTTGTTTGGTTTGACGTTTCCGGTTTCGTTTCTGGGGTAGTTACCAGCCTGGTTACCGGCGCTATCGGAATCTTCGACGTGCTAGCTCCAGTTGCACTTCTTGTGGTCGCAGTACAAATCTTGCGACACCCAGACACTCCGTCACAAAAGAAGGGCCGACTGACGATTGGTTGGACCCTACTTTCCTTGAGCGTAATGGGAATAGTTCACATCAATCAGGGAAGTCCAATTCCATCTTCTGGCGCAGTTGCAATGCGTGAGGCTGCAGGTTGGGTTGGCTGGGCAATAACCGCACCATTTATTAGTGCAGTTGGAACCATAGTTACCGTTTTGCTTCTGCTCGTAGTTTCTTTCTTTTCAATCTTGATAATTACTGCAACGCCCGTTAACGCGATCCCAGGCAAGATTCGTTTGATCGTCGCTAAGTTCGATCGAGCTTCCGAGGCCAGTGATTTAGGACCTGTAGACATGACGCATCCAAATGTCGATGCGATTTCTGCAGCGCAGGCTCAACTAGCTCTCGATTTAACAGCTGAACCCCATCGCACTTTGTTTAGTCGCCTTCGCCGCAAGAGCGCAGCACCAGCCGATGTTGATCCGGCATTAGCAATCGGTCAACTTGCTGGTGACACCCCATTCGTTACTCCAGTAGTTAACAATTTGGTTGTTGAAGAAGTGATTGAGCCGGCAGAGCAAGTACAAGACATCACGCAGATGAATACCATCGCTGTCGATGTAATGGCACCGGTGTTATCAAATGACACTCAGGCTGTTTCGGTAGCGCCGTCCATTCCAAAGCCATCTACTTCGACACCGCCGCAACCAGCATCAATGCTTGATGGGAAGCCAAGTAAGCCTGAGCAGCTGCAGTTTGTTTCTGCCTCTAATTACAAGTTGCCTAGCGAAGCGCTACTTAAGCCTGGTGCTACACCTAAGGCCCGAACTGCTGCAAACGATGCAGTAATCGAAGCGCTAACCCAAGTACTTGAGCAATTCGATATTGACGCAAAAGTTACTGGTTTCCAACGTGGTCCAACTGTTACCCGCTACGAAGTTGAATTGGGGCCAAAGGTAAAAGTTGAACGTGTGACTGCCTTAAGCAAGAACATCGCATACGCAGTAGCAAGCGCGGACGTGCGAATACTTTCTCCAATTCCAGGTAAGAGTGCAATTGGAATCGAAATTCCAAACACTGATCGTGAAGTTGTTTCCCTTGGCGACGTAATGCGCAGTGGCGAAGCAGCAGGTGATCAGCACCCAATGTTGGTCGGACTAGGTAAAGATGTCGAGGGTGGCTTTACCGTTGCCAATTT
The DNA here is from genome assembly GCA_021742025.1 of Candidatus Nanopelagicales bacterium. The sequence continues at coordinate 19,858 of JAIOWT010000003.1, read as the reverse complement.
GGCAAAGATGCCACACCTTTTGGTCGCTGGCGCAACTGGCGCGGGTAAATCTGGTTGCATGAATGCTTTGATCACTTCGATTTTGATGCGATCAACACCAGATGAAGTCCGGATGATTTTGATTGACCCAAAGCGCGTGGAACTGACTGCATACGAGGGTATTCCACACTTGATTAGTCCAATCATTACTAATCCGAAAAAGGCAGCCGAAGCACTTGCCTGGGTAGTAAAAGAAATGGAAGCTCGCTACGACGATCTATCTGCTTACGGATTCCGCCACGTTGATGATTTCAACAAGGCAGTGCGTAGTGGAAAGGTAACGCCACCAGATGGCTCACAACGAGTGCTTCGTCCTTACCCGTACTTGCTTGTAGTCGTAGACGAACTTGCAGACTTGATGATGGTCGCACCAAGAGACGTCGAAGATTCGATCGTAAGAATCACCCAACTTGCCAGAGCCGCAGGTATCCACCTCGTACTTGCAACTCAGCGTCCATCGGTGGACGTGGTAACTGGCTTGATTAAAGCTAATGTGCCTAGCCGCCTAGCTTTCTCAACTTCCAGCCTTGCTGATAGTCGAGTGATTTTAGATCAACCAGGCGCGGAGAAGCTTGTAGGACAGGGCGATGGACTGTTTCTTCCAATGGGTACCTCAAAGCCAATTCGAATTCAGTGTTCATGGGTGACTGAAGCAGAGATCCGCGCAGTAGTGGCCCACGCCAAAGGTCAGATGGCTCCGCAGTATCGCGAAGACATCGTGGCTCCAATTGCCGCCTCTCGAGAAGTCGACGGCGACATTGGCAACGACCTAGATGATCTCTTAGCAGCTGTTGAATTGGTTGTATCCACTCAATTCGGATCAACCTCAATGTTGCAACGCAAGCTTCGAATTGGTTTCGCTAAGGCCGGTCGCCTTATGGATCTCATGGAGTCTAGAAACATCGTGGGACCTTCTGAGGGTTCCAAAGCTCGTGAAGTCTTGGTGACTGCAGAAGATCTTGCGGGAACAATTGCTTTGATCCGCGGCGAGTAGGCTTCACAGCGTGACCGCTAATCCTCGTGTATCAATCGTTTCTCTTGGGTGTTCGCGAAATGACGTCGACTCTGAAGAACTAGCGGGCAGATTAACTGCTGACGGTTGGAACTTGGTCACTGACGGAGAAGCCACAGATTTAGTTTTGGTTAACACTTGCGGGTTTATCGAGCAGGCAAAAAAAGATTCCATCGACACCATTTTGGAGGCAAGTGAATTACTTGCTGGAAATGGAAAAGTTGTAGCGGTTGGCTGTTTAGCTCAGCGATATGGCAAGGAATTAGCGGCCGAGTTACCGGAAGCAGACGCGGTACTAAGTTTTGATGACTATGCGGACATCGGGTCGACGCTTAGAAAAGTTTTAGCCGGCGAAAGCATTGTTGCTCACACGCCAGGGGATCGACGTAAGTTGCTCCCGATTTCACCAGTGGATCGACAAACCGTTTCGTCGGATGTGTCTACGCCAGGCAGGGGCCCACACGTTTATCGAAAGCGGTTGGAGGCGACACCCTGGGCGCCACTAAAGATTGCCTCTGGTTGTGATCGAAGATGTACGTTTTGTGCAATACCGGCATTTCGAGGATCGTTTGTTTCTCGCGATCCAGGTGAGATTTTCGAAGAAGCGGCTTGGCTTGGTGAAAACGGTGTTCGGGAACTTCTTTTAGTAAGTGAGAATTCCACGTCATATGGCAAGGATCTAGGCGATCTGAGGTTGCTTGAAAAACTTCTTCCATTGTTAGTGCAACCCGAAGGCATTGAGTGGGTTCGAGTTTCCTATTTACAGCCTGCGGAAATGCGCCCCGATTTAATAAGTGTTATTGCTAAGACGCCGGGGATTGTTCCGTACTTTGATCTGTCCTTTCAACATGCAAGTAACGCAGTACTAAGGCGCATGAAGCGCTTCGGCGGAACTGATAGTTTCTTGGATCTTTTGAGCGCAATTAGAATTCACAATCCACTTGCTGGTGCCAGAACTAATGTCATAGTTGGCTTTCCAGGAGAAACTGAAGCTGACGTAACTGAATTGATTGAATTCATCGAGGGTGCCCGATTAGACGCCGTAGGCGTATTTTCTTATTCCGATGAGGATGGCACTGCAGCGGTTAATCTCGACGGCCATTTATCTGACAACGAGGTTCAAGCAAGATTTGAAGAAGTCAGTAAAGTCGCGTTGCGCGTTAGCGAGGACGTAGCGCGTAGCCGGATTGGTCAGGAAGTAATGGTCTTGATTGAAGAGTCAGGTAACGGCGGTCGCAGCGAACATCAAGGTCCTGAAGTAGACGGTTCGACAACTGTGATTTCCGATGATGACTTGCCGGTGGGTTCGATAGTCCGTGCTGTTGTAATTGAGGCTGTAGGCGTTGACATAGTTGCAAAGCAGATTTCCGCATGACTAATTCACCAATCCCAGATCACATTGGTGATCCAAGCAACGAGGTTCCAGTTCTAAACATTCCCAACGTCTTGACGGTTGCAAGATTGTTTATGGTTCCAGTCTTTGGATATTTGACGCTAGCTATCGAGCAAACCGAGACAGTGCAGTGGATGAGCGCCACAGTGTTCTTGATAGCTGCTTTAACAGATTTATTAGACGGTGTTTGGGCCCGGCGATATGGATTAGTTACTAACTTCGGAAAAATTGCTGACCCAATAGCCGACAAGGCATTAATCGGAACAGCACTTGTTGCCCTTTCAATTCAGGGTGAAATTGCCTGGTGGGTAACTGGAATCATTATTTTCAGGGAAGTTGCCATCACGGTCTTAAGATTTTGGGTCATCAAGCACGGCGTTATACCTGCTAGTCGCGGCGGAAAAGTTAAAACCGTTAGCCAGATCGTGGCAATAGTTGCATTCCTCATTCCACTTGACGGTTGGGTCGACACAATTGCCCAAATGTCTCTTGGTGTTGCCTTGGCGCTGACCGTGACCACTGGCATTGACTATGTAGTGAAGGCAAGAATTCAGCCGAAGGAAAGTTAGTATCCTTGAGCCATACGCATCAGGAAATGAGTTAGATCTTGAAGACCGACATCGATTCGCTAGCAGTGACAGTTGTTATTGCAATGCAAGGTCGCACAGTTGCTACGGCAGAATCAATTACTGGTGGGCAAATTAGTTCAACCATCACTTCGATTCCTGGTGCTTCGCAGATTTTCCGCGGTGGCGTGATCGCGTACGCAACTGATTTGAAATCTAGTTTGCTTGGGGTTTCTGATTCAGTCCTAGCTGATGGCGGCGCAGTGCAGGCGCAAGTTGCCTTAGAGATGGCAACTGGGGTTGCCCTAAAATTAGATGCGGACTTTGGGTTAGCGGTCACTGGCGTTGCAGGTCCGGCATCTCAAGATGGCCATTTGCCTGGCACAGTGTTTGTGGCCTGCGTTATGCGCGATGAGCAAGGAACTGTAATTGACTCGGCGATAGAGGAGTTACACTTCATGCCAGAGAGTGACAATGCACAAGAAGCGCGCGCCCAAGTTCGAGAAGAGACTGTAGCTGCAGCCTTAGAGCTCTTACTCACCATGCTTTAATCCAAATTCTGATTGCTTATAAATTTAAGGTTTATCCACACTTTTATTGGGCAGTATTAACAACAAGACATTGATAACAAGACGCAATCGACAGATTGTTGATATGATCAAAGAATGGAAAGCGAAATGACCCAGCAATCGGTTCTAAATGCCTCATCTAGATCAATCACGCCACAGGGTCAGTCCTCGCTGACTCACACCGTCAAAATCGCTGCTCCAGCAGTTGCGCCAGTATTTGGCAAAAAGATGGTTCTTATGCGCCAGGTTATTGGCGAAGAATTACGCCGCCGCCGCAACGAGCAAGGACGAACCTTGCGCGATGTTTCAAGAGATGCCCAGGTTTCGCTTGGATATTTGTCTGAACTTGAGCGCGGTCAAAAAGAAGCGTCCTCTGAGTTGTTAGCAGCTGTTTGCACAGCCCTCGATACGCCACTTTCCAGTCTGCTTGCCGGTGTCAGCACTGAAGTCGCACGACGCGAAGCCATGGTGGCTGATCGTTTCTCCACTGTTTAGTTTGCTCAATCGCACAATAACGCAGGTCGAATGACGGCAATCCTGTAGTTATGTCAGGTAAGTTCAATATGTGTCGATTACAAACTCAACCCAAATCCAACGGCACATCAATGGATACCTCGATCACTTACTCGTGGAACGAGGCCTTGCTAAGAATTCGATGTCTGCTTACCGCAGAGATCTTGGTAGGTATCAAGAGTTTTTAGGAAGTAAAGGCTTTCTTGAATTTTCTGCAGTTTCCGCCAACGATGTATCTGAGTTTCTAATCAGCCTAAGACTCGGTAGCGAGCAACATGCTGCACTTGCACCATCATCAGCAGCTCGAACCTTGATTGCAGTTCGGGGCCTGCATGCCTTCCTTGCAAAAGAGGGGATCACTACTTCAGATTCAGCTCGCGCAGTAAAGCCACCGGGTGTATCTAAACGTCTACCTAAGGCTTTGACTTTTGCCGAAATTGAGAAACTACTTGCTGCCGTCGGCACTGAAAGTGAGTCTGACCTTTCAGTTCTCATGATGCGGGATCAGGCATTATTGGAACTTCTCTACGGCACTGGGGCTCGTATTTCCGAGTTAACTGATTTGAGTTTGGATGATGTTTCAACACTTTCTAAAGACCTTCCGATTCTGCGACTTAAGGGCAAAGGCAATAAAGAACGTCTAGTCCCGGTTGGTTCCCACGCCTTAAAGGCGCTAGATCGCTATTTAGTACGAAGTCGGCCAGTTCTGGCAAGTAAGTCAACATCAAGTTCGGCACTCTTTTTGAATGCCAGAGGCAGCAAGCTGTCGAGGCAAAGTGCTTGGACAATCCTGCAAGCAGCAGCCCAACGGGCGGACTTGGCAGGCAAAGTTTCGCCACATACGATGCGGCACTCATTTGCTACCCATTTGTTGGAAAATGGGGCGGATGTCCGCGTAGTTCAAGAACTTTTGGGCCATGCCTCAGTCACTACAACTCAGATTTACACCCTCGTGACTGTTGACCAGTTGCGTGAGGTCTACGCAACGGCCCACCCAAGGGCAAAGGCTCGATGATTTTGGACAAGTCAGGCCTGCGACACCTACTGAAAAGCACTCGTACATCCCAATGTTTAATGGGAAAAGGGCTTAATCTAAAGTAGTCGTAACTTCCCCAGCGACGACTTGTTTTCGATTGACGGAACGTTTCTGTTAATCGCATGTGTGCTGGGAAGGATAGTTATGACAGTTCCAATTCCTCAGGATCAGAGCTTGAATGATTCACTAGCTGCCCCGACCCCGAATTCATTGCCAGATTCACAGATCCCTGCAGCGGTGCTTCCAATAGATCACGAAGCATCGGTAACTCCGATTGCAACTTCGGGTGAATCTAAAGCACCTGAGGCAGTCTTGGGATTAACTGGTCGACCACTGCCAACGTTTAGCGAGCCTAAGCCACTTAGCTCACATGGCCCGGCTTACATAATTGCAATGACAAATCAAAAAGGTGGCGTAGGAAAAACTACGACAACTATCAATCTCGGCGCAGCACTTGCGGAAGCAGGTCGCAAGGTACTGATGGTTGATATGGATCCGCAAGGGTCACTATCGATTGGTCTTGGAGTTAATCCAGATGACTTAGTTGGTAAGAAAACTGTCTACGACATGTTGATGGATACAACTGCAGTTCCAGCGTCTGATGTTGTCGTTAAAACTTCCGTTGATGGTTTAGATCTGCTTCCAGCAAACATTCAATTAAGTGCCGCAGAGTTGAGACTCGCTGGGGAAGTAGCACGTGAATACGCTTTGGACCGAGCATTTGAATCAGTTCGCCCCCTCTACGACTACATCTTGATTGATTGCCAGCCATCTTTAGGACTGCTAACGGTCAATGCGCTTACAGCCGCTGACGGTGTCGTTATTCCAATGGAATGTGAATTCTTTGCCTTGCGCGGTGTAGAAATGCTGCGAGAAACAATTTCCAAAGTTCAAGAGCGCCTAAACAACCGACTAACCATTGATGGTGTTTTGCCAACTATGGTCGATGCCCGAACCTTGCACACCCGCGAAACAATTCAGGCAGTTCTTGACGCATTCGGTGACGCAGTGTTCCACACGACGATCAGTCGTACCGTTAAGTTTCCAGAAACTACTAAAGCTGGAGTTTCGATTATCGAACAAGCGCCAAATTCATCGGGCGCCCAGAATTACCGAAACCTTGCCTGGGAACTTGTAGCTCGTCTAGAAACTCAAGGCTCGGTTGCTAAGTAATGTTTGCGGCGTCTGCCGAGCCTGACCTTAAGACCGCTGCGCCGGAAGAAACTTCAGACTCTTTTCTTGTCTCCTTGGAGGAATTCTCCGGACCTTTCGATGTACTACTTTCCTTAATTGCAAAACATCGCTTAGACGTAACAGCTCTGTCGCTTCACCAGGTCACAGATGATTTTCTTGCCTACATTAAAGAGCGAGGTGACGAGTGGACCCTAGATGAGGCAACTGAGTTTCTAGTTATCGCAGCTACTTTGCTGGACTTGAAAGCCGCTCGTTTGATTCCAGGTGGTGAAGTCGAAGACGAAGAAGACATCGCGGTACTTGAAGCTCGCGACCTATTACTCGCTCGACTTTTGCAATATCGCGCCTTTAAGGAAATGTCTGCAGACTTTAAGAATCGACTAGCTACTGCCGGTCGTCAACATCCGCGCGCAGCTGGTTTGGATGAAAAGTTTGCCAAACTTCTTCCCGAAGTTGAACTGGGCATGGGCCCAGATGATTTTGCAAACTTGGCGGCTCGCGCACTCGAGCCTAAGTTACCTGATGTGATCTCAGTTGCTCACATTCATGCTGCTCGGGTATCGGTTCGGGAACAAGCCGCAATCATCGTGGAAAGACTTCGCCGGGTTGGTCAGGCATCGTTTAGAACTCTCACGAGAGATTGCGACACAACGCTTTTGGTGGTCGCTAGATTTTTGGCACTTCTAGAGATTTATCGCGATGGCCTTGTCACTTTCGATCAACCAACTCCATTGGGCGAACTCTATGTTCGTTGGATTGGTGACGATGACTTGAATGTTGAATCACTGCGTGAGATTGATGAATTTGATTCCACTCAAGTAGAAGACTTTAGAGCTCAACTTGGAGATGTGGAAGCTGTCGAATTGTTAAATGACGAAGCTAGTGACGAGATAAGTGAGGAACCGAATGAGTGACGAGGCTGTTGATTTAATTGATGGTGAATCTGCAACTGATGTGGAAGTGGATGACGGCATTTCATTAGGTGCACCGTCAATCAGAGCCGCACTTGAGGCATTGCTTATGGTCACCGAGGAGCCAATGAGCACTGCCACACTTGCGACTTTGACGCGGACTCCTGAAGATATCGTTGTCACTACGCTGCACGACCTCGCGCAAGAGTACGCAGTCCAAGAACGTGGTTTTGACTTACGTGAACTTGGTGGCGGATGGCGATTCTGGACCAGAGATAACTGCGCGCAAGTTGTTGAACGATTTGTGTTAGATGGCCAACATGGCAGACTTTCCCAAGCTGGCTTAGAGACCTTGGCAGTCGTGGCATATCGCCAGCCAGTAACTCGCGCCCGAATCTCAGCAATTCGAGGCGTGAACGTTGATGGTGTTGTGCGTACCTTGGTTACCCGAGGCTTGATCGAAGAAACTGGACATGACCATGAAACCGGCGCTCATTTGTATAGAACTACAACTTACTTTCTAGAGCGCCTTGGCCTTAAGTCCCTTGACGAGCTACCGCCAATTGCGGCGCACTTGCCTATGCCTGACAACGTCGAAGAAGTTTTAGATTTAGCGAATAGCTAGCGGGTTATGGAAGACAACGAAGTACGTTTACAAAAAGTTCTTGCCAGCGCTGGTTTGGGTTCGCGACGCAAATGTGAAGAATTCATCACGGCCGGACGAGTGACGGTAAACGGTGAAGTTGTAGATGAACTTGGTTCCAGAGTTGATCCCGAAGTAGACATTATTCATGTTGATGGAGTTCGAATAGCACAGACAAGCGGTCACATAGTTGTGGCGCTGAATAAGCCACGAGGCGTCGTGACAACTATGTTGGATGACCAAGGCAGAGAGTGTGTCGGCGATTTGGTTGCAGAGTTTGAGCAGCGACTATTTCATGTAGGTCGCCTTGACGCTGAAACCGAAGGGCTACTACTGCTTACAAATGATGGGGAATTAAGTCAACGATTAGGTCATCCTTCCCATGGCATTGTGAAGACATATCTTGCAAGAGTCTCAGGTCGAGTTACGAAGGAAGACATCGACAAAATAACCGCAGGTTTCCCGATTGAAGGCACGCCGGTAGCAGTGACTGATTGCAAGATTTTCGAAAGTGGTAAGAACCAGACAGTGGTTCAGATATCAATCCATGAAGGACGCAATCGAATTTTGCGCAAACTGTTTGATGAACTTGGATACCCAGTCTTAGATCTGGTGCGAACCAAGATTGGTCCGATATCGCTAGGAAGCCTGCGATCTGGACATTTGAGAGTGCTAGAGAACAAAGAACTGGGAAAACTCTACAGTTCAGTTGGGCTCTAGAATCTAGCTATGAACGTTAGAGCCATTAGGGGAGCGACCTGCTTGCAGCACGACGATGCTGCCGAAATGGCAGAGGCCGTAACTGAGCTTCTTACTGAACTTATTTCGCGCAATTCCATTTCATCTGATGACTTGATTAGTGTGCTCTTCACTTCAACTCCTGATCTACATAGTGCATTTCCCGCTGCTGCAGCACGTGGCGTTGGGCTTGCTGACGTACCTCTGATTTGTGCACAAGAAATTGATGTCACAGGAGCTATGGAAAAAGTAGTAAGAGTTATGGTCCAAGTTCAAACTCAAAAATCAAGAGTAGACATCAAGCACGTATATTTACGAGGCGCGGAAGCGCTTCGACAAGACATTGCACAATAAGTTGAATGCAGATTTGCGATCATGAACCAAGATAAAAACATACTTGTTGTGGGCACTGGACTCATTGGAACATCAATTGCTCTGGGGCTGACTGCCCAAGGTTTAAGAGTCTTTCTTTCTGACATTGATTCAGTTGCGCTCGATAATGCAATCAAAGTCAGCGGTGCAACAAAGTATTCAGATCAGGAAATTTCAGTTGTTTTTGTAGCAACCCCACCTGCGAGCGTTGCGAAAGTAATTTCTGCCTCTGTAGTCGATCATCCAAATGCCGTAATCACGGACGTGGCAAGCGTTAAGGGTTCGATCTTCCGAGAACTCGAACAACTTGGCACCTCTGGCTGGGAACGTATTGTTGGTGGACACCCAATGGCTGGCAGGGAAGTATCTGGTGCAATGGGCGCTCAAGGAAATCTCTTTCTGGACCGTCCATGGGTAATCGCAAGTAGCGATCGTACGTCTGCAGATTCGATTGCTAGCGTTAAACAGTTAGTTGAAACTCTTGGTGCGTTTCCGATTTTTCGAACTATCGAGGAACATGATCGCGCGGTTGCGCTGATTTCACATACTCCGCAAGTTGTTGCGTCCGTTTTAGCGGGCGAGCTTATGGACGCTGAAGGTTCGTACATTGAGTTAGCGGGTCAGGGAATCAGAGACACGATTCGAATTGCAGGCTCAGATTCGAATCTTTGGACTGAAATCCTGAGCGATAACTCGCAATACATCTCACAACAAGTGACACGAGTCGCCAATCACTTATTAGATTTTGCCTCAGCACTAGAGGAAGGTAATCGAGAATCGGTTACTGCAAAGTTAGTTAAGGGCAATAAGGGCAGAGATCGCTTGCCAGGTAAGCATGGATCTTCACAACAATCGACATCAGTGTTGGTGGTTCGTCTCGATGATAAACCAGGTGAACTAGCTCGACTGTTCACTGTTGCAGCGCAGGCAAATGTAAACCTTGAAGACGTTCGAATCGACCATTCGCTTGGCCAGCCAACGGGCCTAGTTGAACTAACGGTTGCCCTAGAGGCAATTGGCTTGCTCAAGTCAGCGCTAGAAGGCGAAAGTTTCGTAGTTATTTCTTAACTCAGTGAATTTTGTAGTTATTACTTAACTCACTGACTAGGTAGACTGTTCTATATGCCTAATTCGCTCGTAATCGCCATAGATGGCCCGAGCGGATCTGGAAAATCCAGTGTTTCACGGGCAGTAGCCACCGAGTTGGGCCTGGATTACCTAGACACCGGAAGCATGTATCGCGCAATGACTTGGTTTATGCAGGATGCAGGTGTTGACATTACCGATCCGCAGATTGTGGCAAAAGCTGCAAGGGCTGAGGTAATTCAACCAAGTATTGATCCAAGTGAGCCAGGCATTCGAGTTTCAGGTAAAGATGTTTCAGTTGAAATCAGAGGACCTGTTGTTACGCAGGGAGTCAGTGCAGTAAGCGCGGTTCCTGAAGTGCGCGAATTAATGGTTAACCTCCAGCGCGAAATTGCCGCCAATTCTAAGTCAGGAATTGTTGTCGAAGGCAGAGATATCTGCTCAGTAGTTCTGCCAGATGCGCCGGTCAGACTCTTCATCACAGCTGATCCTGAAGCCCGCGCAAACCGTCGAGCCAAGGAAACAGGCTCTGAAGTCACAGCGACTAAGGCTGATCTGGAAAAGCGAGACTTAGCAGACTCCACGAGGGTTGTTTCGCCACTTGAAGTAGCCCCAGGTGCTCGCATTATTGATACAACCCATCTTGAACTAAGTGAAGTTATCGCTCAAGTAGTAGACATTGCGAGGGCAGCTCGTGGATAACGAACTAGATCCGAATGCGGAAACCATCATTTACGATGTCGCTGGAGATGCGATTGAACTCGATGACTCAGTCGAAATCCCTGAGCGTTGGGAAGACTTAACGGAATCAGAGTACGTTGCACTACTCGACCAACTTGGGATTCCTTCGGATGAAGCATTTGAAGAGCCAGACGATTTATCCAACTTGCCGATCGTTGCAGTTGTGGGACGACCAAACGTCGGAAAATCTACACTTGTTAATCGCATTATCGGCCGTCGCGAAGCAGTTGTTGAAGATACACCTGGAGTTACCCGAGACCGCGTCAGATATGAATCTGAGTGGAATGGCGTACCGTTTATCGTCGTTGATACCGGTGGTTGGGAGCAAGACGCAGTTGGAATGAGTGCTCAAGTTTCGGCACAAGCCGAAGCCGCTATCAATTCAAGCGACGTTGTGGTCTTTGTCGTGGACGCGACTGTGGGCGCTACGGATGCTGACGAACAAATTGTGCGAGTCCTTCGTCAGGCAAAAGTTCCGGTTATCTTGGTTGCCAACAAAGTTGACGATGAACGTGCCGAGTTGGAGGCAACCAGACTTTGGTCTCTTGGGCTGGGGGAGCCTTACACAGTTTCAGCTCTGCATGGACGTGGCAGCGGCGACTTACTAGATGTTGTACTGGCTGCGTTTCCGGAAGATGGTTCTGGTCAAGCGAGGCCGCGAGGACCGCACCGCGTTGCACTGCTTGGCAAGCCAAACGTTGGTAAATCCAGTTTGCTCAATGCTTTAACGGGCGAAAAACGTGCTGTCGTGGATAGTGTCGCGGGAACCACCGTCGACCCAGTGGATGAATTAGTTGTCATGGATGACGAAGAGTGGATCTTGGTAGACACTGCTGGTATTCGTCGCAAATCAAAGAACGCATCGGGACATGAATATTTTGCAACACTGCGAACTAAATCTGCGCTGGATAAAGCAGACGTCGCAGTTGTGTTACTAGACGCAAGTGCGCCATTAACTGAACAGGACTTGCGCATCATCTCTATGGTCGTTGAATCAGGTAGAGCATTAGTGATCGCATTCAACAAATGGGATTTAGTTGACGAGGAACGACGCTATTACTTAGAGCGTGAAATCGAGCGAGACTTAGTTCAAGTTGCTTGGGCACCGCGGATCAACTTCAGCGCTAAGACCGGCTGGCATAAAGATCGCCTGGTTCCTGCGTTACGTTCCGCTATCGCCGGCTGGGAAACTCGCGTACCAACAGGTCGCATGAATGCTTTTCTTGCAGATATTGTGACGAGTCATCCGCACCCAGTCAGGGGAGGCAAGCAGCCAAAGATTCTGTTCGGAACTCAGGCCAGCGTGGCACCACCGGTATTCGTGCTATTCACTTCAGGCTTCCTAGAGGCGGGATATCGCAGATTTGTGGAGCGCAGATTCCGCGAGGAGTTCGGCTTTGTCGGTTCACCAATCGTAATAAACCTAAGAATCAGAGAAAAACGGCGTCGTTGAGATCTGTCGTTAATGCCGGTTTTGCTTGGCCGTCTGGGATTTCCAGGTAACAAACCCGTAACTACTTGTGTTTACTAGCCATTTACCTTGAATTAGCAGACCTATTCCCGTTATTTTAGGGTTGCCCGAAAAGAATTCGTCGGGCCAACGAGAGGAAATACAAATGATCAAGCCGATCAAAATCGGTGCTCTAGCTATTGCTGGCGCACTTGCCCTTGCTGCTTGCAGCGGTGGCAGTGATTCTGCTGGTGGAGACGTACTTGTAGTAGGTACCGACCTTCCATTGCAGGGCGCATCAGCTGATGCGAGCAAGTCAACCAACGAAGTCGCAGCACTTGTTCTTGAACAAGCTGGCGGCAAAGCTGGAGACTTCACTGTCGAAATCAAAGAATACGACGACTCAACAGCAGCTAAGGGTGCTTGGGACGACGCAGCTTGTGCAAAGAACGCACAGGATCACGTAGCTAACACAGCTGAAGTAGCTGTTATGGGTACATACAACTCCGGTTGTGCAAAGATCATCATCCCAGTTCTAAACCAGGCTGGAATGCTAATGATCTCCCATGCAAACACCTACCCAGGTCTTACTGTTGAATGGGATAAGGGCGAACCAGGTCTTTACTACCCATCCGGCGCACGTAACTACGCTCGCGTAATTGCACACGACGGTTTCCAGGGAACAGCAGCAGCTCAGTTCCTATTCAACGAACAGGGTGTAAAAAACCTTGCTGTGTTGGATGACACTCAGGCTTACGGCATCGGCATCGCTGACGCAGTACAGATTGAATTCGAAAAGCTTGGTGGCACTGTATTCCGTGGATCATGGGATGTAAAGCAGACCCAGGGTTACACAGCAACATTCGAAAAGATCAAAGCATCCGGCGCAACTGCTGTTTACTATGGTGGAATTTTCGATAACAACGGTGTACAACTAGTGAAAGACAAGACTGCAGTACTTGGCGACAACACTGCATTCCTAGCCATGTCACCAGATGGCTTCTCCGGTTACCCAACACTTCGTGAAATGCCAGAAGCAGAAGGTCTATGGATGACATTCGCTGGTAAGTCACTTGATGGCATCATCAAGGGTGGCGGCGCTCCTGCTAAGTTCATCGAAGATTACAAGGCCAAGTACGGCGCAGAGCCAAACAGCTCATACGCAGTATATGGTGGCGTAGCTATGCAGGTAATCCTTAAGGCAATTGCAGCATCAGATGGTACCCGTCAGGGCGTTCTAGATGCAGTATTCGCTGGAGAACCACTATGTCTAACAGCAGAAGAATCAATCTCTGGCATGGGCTTCTGCCTAAGCACAGAGACAGGTGACGTTGATACCGTCACAATGACTCTTCAGCAGATGACTGGTGGCGTAGAGACCGATATCAAGACACTTGATATCAAGTAATTAAGCGTCCAGAAATGGACATCTAGGTTTGGGCGGGATTGGTTTACCAATCCCGCCCAATTCCTACAAATTCGAGAAACTATAGTGTTTAATTAAGAGAAATTTCCAAGCACCGTTTGAGGTGTCTTACTTGAAGGAGAAACCGCAGATGACTTCGGTTGCATCCGGCGTAGCACGTAAGAAGAAAGTAACGCCAAGCGCAATACTTATTAAGGCTTCAATGGTTTTCATCATTGCCGTAGCCGTGTATTGGTTAGGCCTGAATCTAACTAACGACCCATTGCAGTTTGCTCAAGTTACCGTGAACGGTTTGAACAACGGTTTGCTGTACGCGTTGATCGCACTCGGCTACACCTTGGTATACGGAATTATCGAACTGATTAACTTTGCACATGGTGACTTGTTCATGCTTGGTGCTGTTTTCAGTTTTGCAGTACTTACTGAATTCTTAGGTGCCCAAGCACCAAGTGCAACAAACTACGCACTTCTACTTTTGGTTCTACTTCTAACCATGCTCTTCGGTGCGATCGTAAACACATCGATTGAGCGCTTGGCTTATCGCAGACTTCGAAACGCACCAAAGCTTGCTCCACTGATTACAGCTGTTGGTATGTCATTCGTACTGCAATGGATTGGTCTTAAGTGGATTGGTTCCAATCCGGTTAATGTAAACACTGTTCTACCTTCAACTAGTTTTGAGTTAGCTGGCGTTGTTATTGCCTTCAAGACAATTATTATCTTTGCAATCACAATTCCGCTCCTAATTGTTCTGGCATACATCGTTAATAAGACCAAGCGTGGGCGCGCTATGCGCGCAACGGCGCAGGATGTGGATGCTTCACGTCTAATGGGAATCGACGTTAACCAGACAATTACTTTCACATTTGCTATCGCAGGTGCAGCCGCTGGTGCTGCCGGCCTCATGTGGGCACAAACCACAGGCACCGTCGCCTACAACCTTGGTTTCCAACTTGGCTTGATCGCTTTCACTGCAGCAGTACTTGGTGGCGTGGGTAATCTCTACGGCGCAGTACTTGGCGGAATCATAATCGGTCTAATCCAGAGCTACAACGATGGTTTGGCAATTGGACCTGGTCAACGTTGGTCTCAAACTATGGTGTTCACAATCCTTATTTTGCTAATGGTCTACCGTCCTGGTGGATTGTTGGGCGAGACAGCACAAGAGAAGGTCTGACATGTCAAACACTGCTCCAGCACATACCGCTGTTTCCAGCAACCGAAAGTGGGCCTTAGGTTTCACTGGCGTTGTTGCTTTCTTCTTCATCTTGAACAAGTTCATACTGCCTGAAGCACCACGTGGCATCCAGAACTTCTTCAATAACTGGTTCTCATTAACATCGATGGCCGAAATCATGATCTGGATCTTGATGGCTCTTGGTCTGAACATCATCGTTGGCTACGCGGGACTTCTCGATCTTGGTTATGTAGCTTTCTGGGCTCTTGGTGGCTATGTTGCCGGTTGGTTGATGTCACCGTTCTTTAGCTCGGTTTCGTTGAACTTCTTCGGAAATCCGCGTGACGGATTTGAATTCGGAATTCACTTCCATGTGTTCCTCGTATTGATTCTCGGCGGTGCATTTACGGCGATTTGGGGCATCATTATTGGTGGCCCAACACTTCGCCTAAAAAGTGACTACTTAGCGCTGGTAACCCTTGGATTCGGTGAAATCATTCCGCAGTTCATGATTAACGGTGCAGACATCGGTGGCCTAAACCTGACCAATGGTTCCCAGGGCATCGGTGGTCTAGATGATGTGAACCTATTTGGCTATGTCATTGGAACTTTCGCTTTGCCAGAGAAGTTCTTAATGGTTTCTTTGATGGCCGGTGCCATGATCTTCTTCTCAATTCGCCTTCGTGATGGACGTTTGGGTCGAGCATGGTTGGCTATTCGCGAAGATGAACTAGCTGCCAGCATGATGGGCGTGCCGCTATGGCGCACTAAGTTTGCCTCTTATGCAATCGGCGCTGTCGGTGGCGGTATTGGTGGTGTGGGATTCGCAATCTTGGTCGGTGGCGTTTATGCCGACCGGTTCAACTTCGTAATCTCGATCATTATTCTCGCCATGGTTGTTCTCGGTGGTATGGGTAACGTTTGGGGTGTCGTAGTCGGAGCCGTTGTACTGGCTTGGATTAACTCGATTGGATTGATCCAAGTTGGTGACTTGGTGAACAACACATTTGGCACCAACATTAACTTCCCGTCGTACCAATTCTTGCTCTTTGGACTTCTTCTTGTACTTATGATGCTCTTCCGCCGCGAAGGCTTCATTCCAGAGGCTCGTATCCGAATGGTTATGAATGAAGAGAAATTGGAAGACGAAGAAAATGTATCCGACGAGACAAAGATTGGGCATCACTAACTATGGGTCTTGATGGCAGAGCAGTTTTAGATGCTCAAGATATTCGCGTCGAGTTCGGCGGCCTTGTTGCTGTTGACGATGTTTCTTTCAACATTCCGGAAGGTTCCATCGTTTCTTTGATTGGACCTAACGGAGCTGGAAAGACAACGTTCTTCAACGTACTTACTGGTCTTTACAAGCCAACCAGTGGCGTGGTGATTTTCGATAATGTCGAAATTACCGGAGATCCAGTACATGAAATCGCTTCAGGTGGCATGGCACGTACCTTCCAGAATATTCGCTTGTTCGGTCTGATGACTGCGCAAGAAAATGTCATGGTTGCAATGCACTCCAAAATGAATGCTGGCGTGTTTGCAACTATCTTCCGCACCAAGTCGCAGAAGGCAGAAGAAGCGGAAGCACGTCGCTTCGCACAAGAGCTGCTTGACTATGTCGGGATTGGCGGGGTTACAAATGAGTATGCTCGTAACCTTTCATACGGTGACCAACGCCGACTTGAGGTAGCACGCGCACTTGCGTTGCGTCCAAAGGTATTGCTGCTGGATGAACCAACTGCTGGCATGAACCCAAATGAATCTGCAGCCTTTGTGGACTTCGTTCGTAAGTTAAAGGCCGACAAGGGAATTAGCATCTTGCTGATTGAGCATGACATGAGCGTTGTTATGCAAGTTTCAGAACGCATTACGGTTCTTGATCAAGGACAAAAGATTGCTGAAGGTTCTCCTGCTGAGATCAAGTCAAACCCACGTGTAATCGAAGCCTACTTAGGCAAGAGCGGATCGGAGGCGAGCAAGTAATGGCACGTTTAAACAATCCTGCAATGCTCAAGATCAGTGACTTAACAGTTGGATACGGTGCGATCACCGCAGTCAAAGGTCTAACTCTTGAAGTTCGTGAAGGTGAAATTGTTTCCCTTATCGGTTCCAATGGTGCTGGCAAGTCAACCACTTTGCGTACTGTTAGCGGTCTCCTAAAGCCGAAGTCTGGAAGCATTGAATTCCTCGGCGAGAAGATTGATGGAATCGCGGGTCACGAAATTGTGGCTAAGGGTATCTGCCACTCACCAGAAGGACGTCGCATCTTTCCAAAGATGACAGTTGATGAAAACCTTGACTTGGGCGCATACCTTCGCAAGGACTCGGCAGGAGTCAAGGAAACTCGTGCTCACGTCCTGGAATTGTTCCCGCGTCTCCAAGAACGCATAAGCCAGAAAGCCGGAACCATGTCTGGCGGTGAGCAGCAGATGCTTGCAGTTGGCCGCGCTCTAATGGGCAATCCAAAGCTACTTATCTTGGATGAACCATCAATGGGTCTAGCACCAGTTCTAGTTGACCTGATTTTCGAAACCATCGAAGAGATTCGCAAGTCTGGTGTGACCATCCTCTTGGTGGAACAGAACGCTTTGGCTGCACTTCGCATCGCTGACTATGCCTACGTTCTTGAATCAGGACACCTAAAGCTTGAGGGTGATGGATCTAAGCTTGCTGACGATCCAGCTATCGCACAGGCTTACCTAGGCGGTTAAGAAACCTGTAAAAGAAACCCTGCCAAGTTTGGCAGGGTTTCTTTTTTGCTCGACTTAGGCAACCAGCAACGTTAATAGTGGAGCGATAACCAAGGCAGGCAACATATTGCCAACTGGGATTTGTCTGATGTTTAACAAACGCAGTGATATTCCTAGAATCAAAAGCCCACCCGTTGCAGTAAGCATCAAGACCTGAACCTCAGACATAAAGTTTCCAAGCGCGTAACCCAGAGCGGTCAAGCTTCCTTGAAACACCAGAATCGTGAGGGCTGATGCCGCAACACCCCAACCAAAAACGGATGCAAATGCAATAGATGCAAAGAAGTCCAAAGTTGACTTAAGAACGAGAATCTCATTGCCACCGCCGAGTCCATCTGTGATTGGTCCAAGAACCGACATGGCTCCGACACAGAACAATAGCGAAGCAGCAACGAAGCCTTCTGTGAACTTGGAAGAGCCATCACTGGAGAACCTGGATTTGAGTCGATCTCCAGCGCGCTCGAGGCGTTCTTCGATTTGCATTACGGTTCCGAGCATTCCACCGACGACGACGCTAGCTAACACAATCAGAACGGGCCAGCCCGTACCGAGAGTCTCACTTAGCAGGGGATTGGTAATTGAAGCACAAGTGAGAACGGCGATCATTCCGGTAACAAGACCTAGGCCATCTGTGACTACGTCTCGGATCTTTTCGTTCAATCTGTGCGCAATAAATACACCAAAAGCGGAACCAATCAGGACCGCAATGATGTTAATAACTGTGCCAGAACCAATGAACATGAATTTACCTTCTCACAAATTTGTACGAGTTAAGAATCTAGGGCAGATCGCGCAGTAGGCAGGTTAAGCGGGCGGTGCAGAGTCTCTTTTCGCGTTCATCAGTGATGACGATTTCATAAACTGCGATGGTTCGCCCGAGGCTAAGTGGGGTAGCAGTTCCGGTAACTTGACCACTGGTTGCGCTGCGGTGATGGGTGCCATTGATATCGATTCCGACCACACTTCTAGTTGGTCCCGCATGTAGGTGGGCACCGACTGATCCCAAAGTTTCGGCTAAGGCCATCGAGGCGCCACCATTAAGTAGTCCAAACGGTTGAGTATTGCCTTCGACCGGCATGTGGCCAACAACCTTGTTTGCAGTGGCAAAACTAACGGTTATGCCCATTCGTTCAGCCATCGCGCCGACTGCTATGCCGTCGGCTTGGTTCTCTTGGTTCGAACTCATGGGTACCCCTCTAGGATCAATACGTGGTTGCTACTTCTAAGTTTCTCATTTTGGACGGCCACTCGCTTGCCTATCGAGCGTTTCATGGGCTGCCAGTTGAAAACTTTGCCACAAGTTCAGGTCAACACACCAACGCGGTTTATGGCTTCGTGTCGATGTTGGTAAACGTGCTAAAGGATCAAAAGCCTTCCCATTTGGTGGTCGCTTTCGATGTATCTAGACAAACCTTTCGAAGTGAGAGATATCCGGATTACAAGGCAACCAGAGCCAAGTCACCACCCGAGTTCAAAGGTCAAGTTGAGTTAATCAAGCAAGTATTGGAATCACTGAACATTTCAGTGGTGACTGCAGACGGTTTTGAAGCTGATGACATTCTGGCAACTTTGGCCAAGAGTTGTGATTTTCCAGTGAGCATCGTCAGTGGCGATCGGGATTCATTCCAGTTGATTGATGAGCGAGTAACTATTCTTTATCCCCGAAAGGGTATGTCCGACTTGGTTCACATGACACCAGATGCGGTATTCGAAAAGTATGGCGTAACACCGAAGCAGTATCGATCCTTAGCGGCGCTGGTTGGCGAAAGTAGCGACAATCTTCCCGGTGTTCCTGGCGTTGGGCCAAAGACAGCAGCAAAATGGATTGCAGAATTTGGTGAACTCGAGAAGATTCTGGCAGTTGCTGATTCAATCGGTGGCAAGGTTGGCGAGGCACTTCGTGCCCATCTTGATCAAGTGCAACTGAACTACGAATTAAATCGACTGGTTGAAGATGCTCCGGTTGATAAAGCCATCGATAGTTACGCAAAACGTGAATACGATGCCAGTGTTGTTCATGCCACGCTTGATGCACTGGAATTCTCAGCACTGCGACCTCGATTGTTTGCAGCTTGGCCAAGTGCATCCAATTCAAGCCCACCTTCGACTGTCATTCCTTCGACTGTCACTGAAACAGATGCCTCCGCTAAATCAAAGCCAACTAAGGTCTCAGCAAAAGCTGCTAAAGCTGAAGACAAATCTGATGCAACTGGCGAAGGTTTTGAAGTCGTCACCAGAA
>JAIOWT010000062.1 GCA_021742025.1 Candidatus Nanopelagicales bacterium | reverse complement strand
GCATTGGTTTGTATTCGACTATTCGACTTGGCTCTAGGCCACACGATGCAGAGACAATAACTTTTGGTTTAGCATCATCGATCCGCGCAGCTAACTCTGCTGGAGCAAAGCCGCCAAAGACTACCGAGTGAACTGCGCCCAATCTGGCGCAAGCCAGCATGGCAATTAATGCTTCGGGAACCATCGGCATATAGATAACTACCCGGTCCCCTTTTACAACTCCTGCCATTCGCAAGGCGCCAGCAAACCGAGCGGTCTTTTCAAGCATTTGGGCATAGGTCAGGATTGAAGATTTACCAGTGATTGCGCTCTCATGGATTACTGCCGGTTGATCTGCTCGGCCATCAATAACGTGTCGATCTAGTGCGTTGTAACAAGTGTTTAACATGCCATCAGAGAACCAACGATAAAGCGGAACGTTACTGTTATCCAGAATTACTTTAGGCGCTTTATCCCACTTAACTAACTTGGCAGCCTCACCCCAGAATCCATTAGGTTCACTCAAGCTTTGTTGGTAGGCCCGCTGGTAATCACTCATAGGAAGTGTCTACCACTAATGAGCAACGCGAGAGTCAGAAGGTGTGAGAAAAGTATTAATTTTTGGTGGCAGCAGCGAGCTGGCCGCAAGCACCGTCGATATCGCGACCGCGAGTATCACGCACGGTAACTGGTACGCCATGGCTCTTTAAGCGACGTACGAACTCATCTTCATCCTCTGGACGAGAAGCAGTCCACTTGGATCCTGGTGTTGGGTTAAGTGGAATCAAGTTAACGTGAACTAAATTGCCCGCAAGTTTCTCGCCAAGTAAATCAGCGCGCCAAGCCTGATCATTAATGTCCTTGATCATTGCGTATTCAATTGATACTCGACGACCAGTTTTGTCTGCGTAATACCAAGCTGCATCCAAGACTTCTTGAACTTTAAAGCGAGTATTGATCGGAACTAAGGTGTCGCGCAATTCGTCATCTGGAGCATGCAACGAAACCGCAAGAGTTACTGGAATCCCTTCTTCGGCTAGCTGGCGCATGCGCGGAACTAACCCAACAGTGGAAACTGTGATGCCACGTGCTGACATACCAAATCCAGCTGGTGCTGGTTCAGTGAGTCGGCGAATTGCGCCGATCACGCTGTTGTAATTGGCCATCGGTTCACCCATGCCCATAAACACCAAATTGTTTACCCGACCGATGCCACCTTCAACTTCGCCATTCGCTAAAGAGCGCGCGCCAGCTAAAACTTGCTCAACGATTTCAGCGGTCGATAAGTTTCGAGTTAGTCCACCCTGACCAGTGGCGCAGAACGGACAGTTCATGCCACAACCGGCTTGCGAGGAAATACACATCGTTACCCGATCGGTGTAGCGCATCAAAACGCTCTCGACCAAAACACCATCAAAGAGTTTCCACACTTGCTTTACTGTGGTGCCGTTATCGCATTTAAGTTCCCGAACGCTAGTCATCAATTCAGGGAAAAGTAGATCTTTGACTACTTCGCGCATCTCTGCGGGAACATCTGTCCAAGAGTTGGTGTCATTATTTAGTCTCTGGTACCACTGACGAGAAAACTGGTCCGCCCGAAATCCAGGTAATCCAAGTTCAATAACTTGCGCCTTGCGCTCTTCTACAGTCCAATCGGACCAATGCTTTGGTGGTTTTGGTCGCTTTGGTTCGACCATGATCAATTCACCGGGTGCAGGCATACCAATAGCCTACGGGCCAAACGCTACTTAGAGAAAAAATCCAAATAGCAGCCACGCCATAAAGGCATTGACTACTAACGAGTCCAGTCGATCCATTACGCCACCATGACCTGGCAACAACCCGCCCATGTCCTTTATGCCAACATCGCGCTTGATCATTGACTCGACTAAATCTCCGATTGTTGCAGTCAACATCATTACAAACCCGACAATTGCACCTTGCCACCATGGCTGTTCAAAGACATAAACCCACAACGAAACACCGACTATTAGCTGAAGTATCAGTGCGCCGGCAAAACCTTCCCAAGATTTGTTAGGAGAAATGTTTGGCGCCATTGGATGTTTACCGAATATGGCTCCGGCGGCATAACCACCCAAGTCAGTTGCAGCTGTTAACAAAATAAAGGCTAGAACCTTCCAGGCACCATTTTCTTGAGTGGATAACAAAACCGCAAAGCCAGCAAGTAACGGTGCGTATGCCAAGGCATAAATCGATCTGGTTACGTGATGGACATAAGCTTCCTGGCCATCGAGCAATCTAACAGCTAGTACTAGAAGTGAACTGGCAACAAAAGTTCCAAGCAGTCCAACTGGGCCGCCAATTGCTGCGCCCACGATTATTGCGGGCGACAGAATCTGAAGCAAGATACTCATGCGTTCTGATAGGCCAACTACTAGCGTGCGTCCTAATTCGCGCGCGGCTAGCATCATGCCAAAGGCAGCCAGAATGGCAAAGAATCTAGTGTCTATAAATAGTGATGCAATCACTGTTGCAAATAACCCAAGACCTACAGCTATTGCTACCGGCAGATTGCGGCCAGCTCGTCCGTAATCCGGTTCGTTGACCGTCATTAGACCTCGAGAAGTTCGGCTTCTTTGTGCTTAAGCATGTCATCAATATGTCCGACTGCTTTAGTTGTTAGATCTTCTAGGGCTTTTTCACCACGCGCCACATCGTCTTTTCCAACTTCGCCGTCTTTGGCCATTTTTTCTAACGCTTCTTTTGCACTACGGCGAATGTTTCGGATTGCGATTCTGGCGTCTTCAGCCTTGGCTTTGGCAACCTTGATGAATTCTTTGCGACGCTCTTCAGTCAATTGCGGAAATGGGACTCGCACAATCGCGCCATCATTCGAAGGATTAACGCCTAGATCTGAATCCCTAATTGCTCGTTCGATAGCCCCAAGTGCAGTTTTGTCGAATGGAGTAACTACTGCAACCCGTGGTTCTGGTGTTTGGATGGAAGCAACTTGCTGCAAAGGCGTTGGTGTGCCGTAGTAATCAACCATGATCTTCGAGAACAATGCGGCATTAGCGCGTCCAGCGCGAATTGTGGTGAACTCTTCACGTGTTACCTCGGTTGCCTTCGACATCTTTTCTTCGGCATCTTTTAGGGTCTCATTAATCATGTCTGCTCAAATCCTCTAGTGACTCGTCTTAATTAGGGTTCCGACTTTTTCTCCACGAACTGCGCGAGCGATGTTGCCATCAACAAGCAAATTGAAAACTACAATCGGTAATTCATTGTCGCGACAAAGACTTATTGCCGTGGCATCAGCGACCTTCAAGTTTTGCGTCAATACATCGTCGTGACTTAAGTTCTCGTAACGCTTAGCCGATGGATTCGTGCGCGGGTCGTCGTCATAAACCCCATCAACACCCTTGGCCATCAGAACAACTTCGCAACCAATTTCAAGTGCGCGTTGAGCAGCACAACTATCTGTACTGAAGTAGGGAGTTCCAAGACCGGCACCAAAAATAACTACGCGACCTTTTTCTAGATGACGCACAGCTCGACCTGGAATGTAAGGTTCAGCCACCTGGCTCATTGGAATTGCAGTTTGAACTCGAGTTGCAACGCCTTGCTTCTCAAGAAAATCTTGAAGCGCTAAGCAGTTCATGACGGTGCCGAGCATACCCATGTAGTCAGCTCGGGCGCGATCCATGCCGCGTTCAGCTAGCTGAGCTCCACGGAAATAATTGCCGCCACCAATGACTACTGCGACTTCGGCACCAGTTTGAACAACACCTGCAATTTGGCGGGCAATGTCGTTTACGACATCTGGGTCAACGCCCAGTTTTCCTTCGCCTGCGAAAGCTTCACCTGAGAGCTTTAACAGCACTCGCTTCCAACCACCTTGTGGAACACCAGGCCAAATATCGGTTTTTTCAGATGTGCTCACGCCTTCAATCTTGCCTTACTTGTCCTAAAAAGTCTGCAGTGCCCCCATAAAACTTCCCCCCGTGGAACTGCCCCTACAAAATACTTTTGGCGTTACCCCACGAGCTGGATCACAGCTGCGAGGTAACGCCAAAAGAGGCTAGAAAATACTAGTTAGCCAGCAATTTCAATCCGGGTGAAACTACTGATGCTGGTTCCGGCTTCATCTAGAACCTGCTTGACTGACTTTTTGTTATCGATAACTGAGGATTGCTCTAGTAAGCAGTTGTCTTTGAAGAACCCGTTTACCCGACCTTCAACAATCTTTGGCAGGGCGCCTTCTGGCTTTCCTTCTTCTTTAGCAGTTTCAAGTGCGATGTGCTTTTCGTTTTCAACTACATCTGCAGGAACTTCATCCCGAGTTAAGTAAGTTGGGCGCATGGCAGCGATCTGCATTGCAGTAGCGCGTGCAGTTTCTTCAGAGCCTGAATAAGAAACCAGTACGCCAACAGCTGGTGGCAAATCTGCAGAACGACGGTGCATGTAAACCGCAACATCACCTTCGTGATTAGCTACGCGGCCTAATTCGATTTTCTCGCCAATGACAACAGCCATGTCAGCAACTGCCTGTTCGACAGTCTTTCCACTGCCAAGTGACAGCGCTGCTGCTGCGGCTGAATCCTTAGCGCCGGCTGACTTAACAGCGGCTGCAATTTCGTCACCAAGTTTGATGAAGTCTTCACTCTTTGCAACGAAATCTGTTTCGCAAAGAAGTTCTACAAGTACACCGGCATCTTGTGCGACGATGCCTGCTGAAGTTTCGCGCTCAGCGCCACGCTTTGCAGCTTTTGCAGCACCAGAGATTCGAAGAATCTCTACGGCCTTATCGAAGTCACCGCTTGATTCTTCGAGTGCCTTCTTGCACTCCATCATTCCGGCGCCTGTGTTGTCGCGAAGTTTCTTTACGTCCGCGGCTGAAATAGACATGAATTAGTTCCTTTTGTGTATCGGGTTGGTATGAAAGTTGTGTAACTGCGGGCAACCTAATGCCCGCAGTTACGAATGCTTATTCAGCAGCAGGTGCTTCAGTTGCAGCAGTCTCAGCTGCAGGTGCTTCGGCAGCAGGAGCATCAGCTGGGGCTGCATCAGCAGATCCAGTTAGAAGTTCCTTCTCCCAATCAGCAAGTGGCTCTACGGCTGCGTCTGCAGGTGCACCAGCAACTGCACCGCCAGCGCGTGCCATCAAGCCATCGGCAATTGCATCTGCAATCACGCGGGTTAGTAAACCAACAGCGCGAAGTGCATCGTCATTTCCTGGAATTGGGTAGTCCACAACATCTGGATCACAGTTGGTGTCAAGAATGCCAACAACTGGGATGTTTAGCTTGTGGGCTTCGCCAACTGCAATGTGCTCTTTGTTTGTGTCAACAACCCAAATTGCACTCGGAAGTTTCTGCATGTCACGAATACCAGTTAGAACAAGTTCCAACTTTTCTTTTTCGCGACGAAGAACTAGTAGTTCTTTCTTGGTCAGACCTGAACCAGCAACATCATCAAAGTTGATCTGCTCTAGTTCCTTCATGCGAGAAATACGCTTTGAAACGGTCTGGAAGTTTGTAAGCATTCCACCTAACCAACGGTGGTTTACGTATGGCATACCAACACGAGCTGCTTCAGTTGCAATTGCTTCCTGAGCCTGCTTCTTGGTGCCAACGAAAAGAACGGTGCCACCGTGAGCTACGGTTTCGCGAACGAATTCGTATGCGCGGTCAATGTATGCAAGGGACTGCTGCAAATCGATGATGTAAATGCCATTGCGCTCAGTGAAAATAAAGCGCTTCATTTTTGGGTTCCAGCGGCGGGTCTGGTGTCCGAAGTGAACACCGTTATCCAGCAGCTGTCGCGTCGATACGACGGCCATGGTTGTACTCCTATTTCTTAGGCTGGGGTTAACCAACCTCATTGCGGTTTGTATGACTTCGGTTGAAGTCATCCTTGGTTCTCGTGTCGGAGACCGCCCGTTGCCGGGACCGATGGTCTTTCGATTCACTTTGTTGAACCTGTGAAGTCACCTATTGCTAGGTGCATCCCTTAGTTTACGGGGATTTTGGTCGGCCAGGAACCACAGCCCAAACCATTCCACAGCAGGCATAGTGGGATTGGGGCCTACTCGAATAAGGGCGATCCTTGTCCCATGAAATGTCTACTTTCTGGCCGAAAACGTGGAGTTTTGGCCATAGTTGCCTTAGTTACTGCTGGATTGCTCCAACCCAGTCCAGCGCATGCAGCCAGGCAATGGGACTGGCCTATAAAACCAGCCCGACTCAGCTTGGGGTTTGACCGACCAGTCCAGATTTGGCTGCCCGGGCATCGCGGGGTTGATCTTTTCCCAAGAAGCGGCGAGCAAGTTCTAGCCGCAGGCAATGGCGTAGTCACCTTTGCAGGTCAAGTTGCCGGAAAAGG
>JAIOWT010000061.1 GCA_021742025.1 Candidatus Nanopelagicales bacterium | reverse complement strand
CTTCGGCTTCAAGAACGCGGGCTATCGCATCACCGACTGCAGCCCAACGAGTATGACCTAAGTGCAATGGTCCAGTTGGGTTTGCAGAAATGAATTCCACATTTATCTTTTTGCCAGCTAACTGAGTGCCACGACCAAAATTCTTTCCTTTAGCGATGATGTCTCGTGCTAACTCCCCTTGACTTGCTGCATCTAGCCGAATGTTTATGAATCCGGGACCAGCAATTTCGATTGCTTCTACACCTGGAAGTTCTTGAAGAATTGGTTGCAGGATTTCAGCCGCAGCGCGGGGATTCAACCCAGCTTTTTTACCGACCTGCATTGCGACATTGGTAGCCCAATCGCCATGATCTAAGTTTTTTGGCCGTTCCACCACGATTTCAGAAGGGATATCGTCCTTAGATAAATTCAACTGGCCACTGGAAATTGCGCTCAGTAAAGCAGCCTTTATGTGGCTAGCTAATTCCTGTGGGGTCATACAAAGTAAGACTAGCGAAAGCCTTGCAAATTAAGGAAATCCCCCACCAGGAAATACTTATGGTTTCTTGATTACCTGACTTACGACGGATACCGAGTTTTCGCGATGGGCTGCCTGAAGTGCAATGGACTTTTCTACGTCTCTGGCCTTTAGCGCCTGAATCATTGTTCGGTGCTCTTGATTCATATGGGCAAGGTTTGCCGATGCCGCAAAGTAGACACCTCGGTACGCATCGGTTGCATCCCATTGATTCTTAATCAGGCGCACTAATCGAGGCATGTTGCTGGCTTCAAAAAGTGCGAAGTGAAATCTTCGGTTTGCTGCCGTTACTGCTGATACGTCTTGAGATTTGGCGGCAGCTTCAACGTCGTTCAAAATATCTTCAAGATATTCAATGTCTTCGTCAGTTAGCAATGGAACCCCGACGCGAATTGCCTCATCTTCTAGAAGCGAGCGAATTCGATAAACCTCTACTAAATCCTCAACACTCAAGTCAGCGACAAAGTATCCACGATGTGGGTGATACGTAACTTGACCTTCACCTTCAAGAACCTTTAGGGCTTCCCGCAATGGCACCCGGCTAACGCCAAGGCTTGCTGCAAGTGAATCCTGAATAACTTGTTGACCAGGCTCCAGTTGACCGGATGCGATCAAGACTCGAAGTTCGCGCAACACTGTCTCTTGCGCTGTTACAGATTCGCTCATTCTTCATCCAAACTTGGTGGCGCTACTGCGTAACGAACCGGCGTTTTCGAAAACGATATCGGGTTTGCAACCTGTTTACGTGCTTCGCCCTCTTGATTAATTGTGATGATTGGATTTAATCCCAAAGATTCAGCCAGCGCGAAGGCTTCCGAAATTGAATTGATTGGACCACAAGGTACTCCTGCAGCTGATAGCATCTTCCACCAATGATCTGCACCGTTAGTTAAAAACTGCTTTACAAGTAATTCATTTAACTCAATTCGATTAGCAACGCGATCTGGGTTTGTTAAAAACTTTGCATCCGTTGCAATTTCAGGAATTCCAAGTTCTTGGCAGAGTTTTGCAAACTGACCATCATTACCTACTGCGACAACAATTGGTCGATCTGATGTTTGATACACCTCATATGGACTAATCGATGGGTGTGCATTTCCAAGAATTCCTGGGACAACGTCACCAGAAACGTAAGAGCTAGCCTGATTGACCATCGCTGATAACAAGGAAGACAGGAGATTGACTTCAATTGCCTGTCCCTCACCCGTTACATTTCGATGATTCAACGCAGCCAGTAAACCGATCGTGGCATGCATTCCAGTAATAACGTCAACAAGTGCAACGCCAACTTTGGTTGGTTCGCCTGGGGCAGGACCAGTAACACTCATTAAGCCACCCATGGCCTGAACCAGTAAGTCATAACCTGGCATTGCAGCGCCAGCACCGGATCCAAAGCCAGTTATTGAGCAATAGATAACGTCTGACTTTAAATTCTTGACCGATTCATAATCCAAACCAAATTTTTCGCTGTTACTTGGTGGGAAGTTGTGGATCACAATGTCTGCGCGCTTGATTAGCTCGTGAGCTTCCGCAATTCCAGCTGGGTTTGTCATATCTATAGCAACCGATGTCTTGTTGCGATTTACCGATTCAAAATAAGTGGCCCGTCCGGCCGCGTCATATGGCGGACCCCAGTGTCGGGTGTCGTCGCCAACTTCGGGGCGCTCAACCTTTACAACCGTGGCGCCCATGTCACCAAGCAACATAGTGGCGTATGGGCCAGCCAAAACTCGAGTGAAGTCGGCAACAACGATTCCGTCTAATGGACCCATATGAAGATTGTATCCAATCTTGTTGGGAAGGTTTGATGCCCGCAGTGCTAACTAAAACTCTTTTAATTCAACCGTTCTGCCACGTTCGCCAGGTTGATCAGGAGTTGCTGGCCGTCCCTTGGTGCGAACTGTAATCCGAGTTCGGTCACCACGAAATAGATCGTGCGAGTATTCAATCTTGCGACCCTTGGTATCCATGGTTGTTCTGGTAACGGCGAGTAAAGGTGCGCCAAGTTGAACTTCTAGGATTCTGGCTTCATCCAGAGTTGCATTTACTAGATCAATTTGTTCGACAGCTTCATCCGGCGTTGTTTCGTAGTGCTTACTTAGCAGTTCATAAAGTGAGTTTCCCAACGGTCGCTCAAGTAATCCTGGAAACATTTCCGCCGGAAACCTCGCATGTTCAAGGGAAATTGGAATGCTATCGGCCAGGCGTATTCGCACCACATCAAAAATATGTTCGCCATCTGCAAGTCCCAAAGCCTGCTGTGTCTTAGCATCGGCCGGCATAACGGATGCGCTAATCAATCGAGTGCCAGCGGTAAATCCTTGACCTCTGAGCAGTGATGGCACGCCAACAATCTGTGAAAGGTCGCGGTCGATTTTTTCTGGTGAAACAAAAGTTCCGCCACCACGTCCTGGTAAGCGGCGAACTACGCCCGTCTCTTCGAGCGCAGTAAGTGCAATTCGCAAAGTTGAGCGACTTACTTGATATTCACTGGCTAAGTCTCGCTCCGCACCAAGCTTTTGCCCAGCTCGCAATTGACCTGCGCTGATTTGCGCCAAGATTCGTTGCCGAACTTCTTCAGCAGTGCGACCTAAGTCTTCGTTTGCGCTCACGACTCAACAGTAACTAGATAGCAGTTACATTGCTTCCAAGGCAGCAAGTGATTCCGGAAGTATTTGGCCACCATCGATTACTAAGGCTTGTCCAGTTACGTAAGCCGCTTCTTTTGTTGCAAAAAACAACGCAGCGTTTCCGATATCATCAACTTCGCCTAAGCGTCCTTGCGGAACCGAAGCCTCCATGGCTTTGCGATACTCAGGTCCCATATCTGCAAGACCTTCAGTCGCTATGTTTCCGGGCAATACTGCGTTAACAGTTATTCCCTTTGGTGCTAATTCGATTGCAGCAGTGCGCATAAATCCAAGTTGTGCAGCTTTGCTTGCACCGTAATGTGACCAGCCTGGAAAACCGGTAATCGGTCCAGTAATAGATGAAGTTAGAACAATGCGACCATGGCCTGACTTTTCAAGTGCAGGTAGACAAGCCTGCACAGAAAGCATGGTGCCCTTAACATTTGTGCCGAATACCAAGTCCATGTCAGCCTCAGACATTGTCGCTAACTTAGAATCTGGAAAAATTCCCGCATTTGCGCACAGTACGTCAATGCCGCCGTTGCGTTCGATTGCTGTTTTAGCAACCATGTCGCAATCCTTTTTGCTGCTAACTTCAGCCAGGACATATGTAACAGTGCCTCCACCCAAGGCGGTTAGTTCTGCGCAGGCAGACTTAGCGCTAGCTTCATCGCGACCTGTAATCAGAACGTTTGCTCCCGCTTTTGCAAAGACTCTGGCAATACCTTTACCAATGCCCTTTGTTCCACCAGTTACAACAATCGAATAGCCATTTACTGAAGTAAACATTTTTTCTCCTAGTTTCCTAACGAGTTATCGAAGGTTCTTCTTATTATGCAAACTTTGAAAGATAGTTTTCGGCCAATTCGCAACTTACTTTGGTGAAATTGGCTCCCATTTCCTTGCCGGTATCTGTATCTTGATGTGATCCAACCCAAGCAACCAGCAAAAGGCGTCGAAACATAATGAATGTCGGCAGTTCTGCCTCTTCCTCTTTACTTAACTCGGCCACACTTCGGTAACCATCTACCCAAGATGCAGTCATATCTGGAATCAAAGTGTGGTCTTCAATAAATGAAACTGATGAACCTAGGTCATA
Organism: Candidatus Nanopelagicales bacterium; assembly: GCA_021742025.1. The sequence continues at coordinate 2,112 of JAIOWT010000061.1, read as the reverse complement.
CATAAACCAACTAAAGCCGCAATCATCAAAATCAATGACTGTCACGTCTTTATCTGCCACAAGTAAATTTGCAAGTCTCATATCGGCGTGCACTAAGCCAAAGCGATCTTTAGATTTTCCATATCGTTCTAGTCGAGATCCCAAAGTGTCGGAAAGCCGACCTAGTATTTCCAACTCACTTGGGCCCATTGCAAGGCCATCACGCCACGAGCCCCAATGACCATTAGGGCCAAGTGCGGTTTCAAAATCCCAAGTAAATCTAAAGAAGTTACTCGGACGCTGCCACTGTTTTGATTGATCATGTAGCCGAGCAGTTATCGCACCTAAAGTTTTGAAATCATCAACTAGTCGATCTTCGGTCGGTTCAACGCCCGGCATGAATTCAAACATGACTGCATGACGCTCTTCGCCCGTTGAATCTTGAGCAAGAATTATCTGCTCACCAGATCCCGCAGGCAAAATCGCGGGAGTTCTCACAAGTTGCACCTCGCGCAGTGCTTGCACCCAATCCAGCTCGCTCTGGATTGCTTGCGCGGTGTGATAAAACGGTCGATGGATTCGAAGAATCGTGTCAGTGCCACTTTCGCTATCAGTAACTTTGAAAGTGGCGTTCTCCGAAATGTTTAACAGTGAAACGTTAGATTCCGATGAATAGCCAAATTTCGCCACTGCATCCTGAGCAAACTCATGAAGCTTTGCAGGTTCGTTCGAATACCCAAGCATTTAACTCTCCTACCGACATCTTTATTTTGGCTTAGTTACCAATATCTTTTGTCACTTTTGAGGAAGAAAAATGATTAACCTTGATCGCGTCCAACTACTGCTTCAAGAGCCTGCGTGATTGCATCACGGGCCTTTGTAACACTTTCAGTTGTTCCACTCATGTATACCCGACCAGCTGCACCGATCATTTGTACATCAACCAGCGTCACATCAGGTGCAACTTTTTCAGCTTCGTTCGCTGCAACCGTTGCAAAAAGTGCTGGTGTCATTTCGTATACCAAGAGTGATTCGCCAGGCATAACCATCGAAGCTTGACGATTTCGGTTCAGAATAATTGCATGCTGATCCGTGATGTTTTCGATGATGTCGCTGTAAAGAATCCGCGGGCGAAGTTGATCAGCTGCTGATGCGTTAATGCCATCAAGAATTGCCTGACCGGCTCGCTTCACTAACTCGATGTCGGAAGCATGAACTTCCAGAACTCCGAATTGGCGTTCTACGAACAAAATGCCAGGTTCAACTTCAGGTACCGACTTCAGCGCCAAGTCAATTACTCGCTCGATCGCAAGCCCGGGTGCCACCTCAATGATCAACGAGTGCTGACCACCGTAAGGAGGGTAACCACGGGCTCGCGTCGGCGTGCTCATGTAAGCAGCGAATTGCTGCTGGAGCTCTTCAACAAGCAAGTAGACGCGTAGTTCGGGCCCTGCTACGAGCGGGCCCGTACTCACGCGGACTCGCCTACTTTAAAGAACTTGTTTAGTTCTGCGTGTGGACGTGGAATTACGTGCTGTGAAACTAGCTCGCCAACTTGGTTAACTGCTTCGGCACCTGCATCAGTTGCAGCCTTAACTGCACCGACATCTCCCACGATGACTACAGCCACAAGGCCGTCGCCAACTTCTTCACGCGCAACAATAGTTACATTGGCTGCCTTAACCATGGCATCTGCAGCAGCTACAGCAGCTACATATCCCTTGGTCTCGATCAAGCCCAGTGCGTTGCTTGACATAACTTTCTCCTACTTTGTGATTGCGAACGGTTGTCCGCTTTCGGTTCTTGCATTTTCTTAACCTGATTTCTCAGGCGCTGTACTAGGAAGCGCTGTGCTTCCCAGAACTCTAGTGTTCTCATCAATCGATCCGATGATGAGAGCGTCAATTGGTGGTGTGGTGTCTGGGAACCACGAGGCTGCTACTGAGCCTGTTGAAACCAAAACACTCTCGCCAATTCCGGAACCTAGAACGTCGAAGGCAACCAAGTGTGCGCCACCTTCAACTTCGACTTCGAGAAAAGCCCCATTGGGAATCTCGGTTAGACGACGGGTCGCCCATACATTGCCGATGACTCGCGCTTTTAACATCAGCGCATCACCGATCCCTTCTGATT
>JAIOWT010000060.1 GCA_021742025.1 Candidatus Nanopelagicales bacterium | reverse complement strand
ACTTGTAGATGCATTAGTTCAAGATGCACTTCGTCGTGGTGTTGGTCTGCGTTAATCGCGCTAACGTGTAATCCATGACAGAGCAAAATTCGGGTGGACAAACCGTTGGCCAACTTGGCGAGTTTGCTTTGATTGATGCAATCGCAGCTCGACTAGCTAAATCATCAACCGAAACTGTTTCAGTTGGCATTGGTGATGATTCTGCCGTGGTTTCTGCCAAGGGTGGAAATGTTGTTGCCTGCATCGACATGTTGACCCAAGGCGTTCATTTCCGTCTTGATTGGTCGGAAGCAAAAGATATTGGTCGTAAAGCGGCAGCCCAAAACCTTGCAGACATCTTTGCTATGGGAGCAACACCAACTGCCTTGCTAGTTGGTCTTGCGCTTCCTTCCGATACCCCAGTTTCTTGGGTTATGGGTTTGGCGGATGGTTTGAGCGAAGAAGCATCACTAGTCGGTGTGACCGTAGTCGGGGGAGACATAGTTCGTGGCGACTCGATTGCAATTAGCGTTACTGCCTTAGGTGAACTTGGCGAGCAATCAGCAATTCTGCGATCCGGTGCAAAACCCGGAGATGTTTTAGCGCTTGCTGGCCGCCTTGGGTTTGCTCAAGCTGGACTGTTAATGCTTTCCCGCGGCTTTAGATCACCAAGAGTTTTAGTGGGCGCGCACCGCGTACCAGAACCACCATATGAATTAGTTCAGCTGGCAACTCATGCGACTTCAATGATCGACATCAGCGATGGCTTAGTTTCAGATTTGAGTCACATCGCTAAAGCCTCTGGAGTTTCAATAAATATCCAAACATCAGAATTCGAAATCCCAGAACCGCTAGCTGCTGCAGCCTCAGCGTTCAATGGCGATGCGTTGGAATGGATATTGACTGGCGGCGAAGACCATGCGTTTGCAGCAACGTTCACAACGGCCCTTGATGTGCCATCTGGTTGGACGATCATTGGTTCCGTTACAACAGGCGAGCCAGGTGTAACAGTTGATAGCGAGATCTATTCCGGCAAAGGCTGGGATCACTTTTCAACCAACTAAAAATCCCCCCAGCTAAAAGCCGAGGGGATTGAAAAGTTTAGATTCGGATCAGACGCGGGAAACTTTTCCAGCCTTGATGCATGAAGTGCAAACATTTAGACGCTTTGGCGAGTTGTTAACAACTGCGTGCACGGTCTGGATGTTTGGATTGAAACGACGCTTGGTACGACGGTGTGAGTGGGAAATGGCGTGGCCAAAGCCTGGGCCTTTGCCACAGACGTCACATACAGCAGCCATTTTGACTCCTTGAAGATTGATGGGTTTGCTTGGTTAAGCCTTGCCAGACTACCTGCGAATGCTCAGAAATTCCAATTCGGGTGTAATTAAAGCCTGTAACTGCGGGCTTATGACTCATCGAGAAACCTCCGACACAGGTAACCTAGGGGCGTGACAAACACTGGGAATGCGGTAATTGATGCTGATGTTTTCCGCGCAGCCATGGCCCAATTTCAGGACTTACTGGCCAAAAATGAGCAGTTACTCAATGATTTAAACGTTTATCCGGTACCAGATTCTGACACTGGCTCAAATTCGCTGCAGACACTCAAGGCTGGAATTGCTCATGGCTCATTCAATTCCTCAGATCTCGGTGAATCCGCGCAGGCAATAGCGGCAGGAGCTGCTAATTCGGCCATGGGAAATTCGGGCGTGATCTTGGCGCAGTACCTGCAGGGATTAGCGCAAGGATTGTCGCAATCTGAAACTCTGAATCAATGCTTGCCAAGTGAATGGCAGCAGGCGCTTGTGCAAGCAGCCGAAGTAGCCCGACAGGCAGTTCTTACTCCCATCGAAGGCACCATGCTTACAGTTGCTGATGCTGCTGCCGAGATTCCAGCTCAGACAGATTTCAAAAAGTATTACGAGCAAATTCAACTAGCAGTTCGGGCGGCTGTTATTGATACTCAATTCTTGTTACCTGAACTAAAAGCAGCCGAAGTCATTGACGCTGGCGCATTAGCGTTGTCATTTTTTCATGATGGCGTCGCACTCACTCTTGGTTTGGACTTAACTGCGCTAGAAGTCACGCCTCCAAGTGAAACTGTATTGAATTACTCCGGACCTGCCTTTGAGCTAATGTTCTCAGTGGTTTGCGCGCAAGGTGTTAAAGCGAAAATCGAATCAAAACTAAGCAAGCTTGGCGAATCTATTTCGGTTTCAGGCATGGAACCAAACTTTAACTTTCACATCCATACTGATCAGCCAAACCTGGTCATTGAAAGTTGTGAAGCAGATGTAGAAATTACAAACATTCGAATCTCTGAGCTGGGCAATTAAGTAAATGGCGGACTTAAGCACCCAAGTTGTTGATGTCGTCGGTGCCAAGACTGCTGCACTCTTGGAATCAGAATTCGAAATCGTTCTGGTCGAAGATTTACTGCGCCACTATCCCAGAAGATATGAACAACGTGGTGCGCTAACTGATCTTGGCAATCTCGAAATTGGTGATCACGTGACGGTTCAGGCTCAGGTTAAAAGTTTTAAGAATCTGAAAAATGCCCGGGGTGGAACTCGTCAAGAAGTTGTTATCAGTGATGGCTCAGGGTCCTTAACCTTAATGTTTTTCAATCAACATTGGCGAGAAAAAGACTTAGTTGCGGGTCGACAAGGATTGTTTGCTGGACAGGTTTCGATTTTTAACAATAAGCGACAGTTAACTCATCCAGAGTACGAACTGTTAGATGATGCAGCCAATGTAAACCCCGATGATTATGCTGAGGCTTTTCTGCCGGTTTATCCAGCAACAAAGAAACTTCAAACCTGGACTATCGAACGCAGCATTGATCTTGCACTAACGGCACTTGGCAAAGTTGACGATCCGTTACCTGCCGACATCCGAAAAACTGAAGGCCTAATTGACCTAGACGTAGCCCTGCATGCGATTCATAAGCCAACATCACTTGAACAACTTGAAGCCAGCAGATTGCGATTGAAGTGGGACGAAGCTTTGGCCCTACAAGTTGTATTGGCCAAGCAACGTCATGAAGAAGACTCTTGGCCGGCAATTGCCAGATCTGAAAAACCTGATGGCTTACTTGCCGCGTTTGATGCAAAGTTGCCCTTCACGTTAACCCAAGGTCAAAGCGAAGTTGCCAAGACTATTTCAGCTGAAATGGCTGCTGGCCATCCCATGCATCGCCTGCTGCAAGGTGAAGTTGGAAGTGGCAAGACGGTAGTTGCAGTCCGAGCCATGCTCACCGTCGTGGATTCAGGTGGTCAAGCAGCACTGCTGGCACCAACTGAAGTACTAGCCGCTCAGCATTATCGAGCAATATCGAACTTGCTAGGGCCATTGGCCGAGCGCGGCAGACTTGGGGCTCACGATGAAGGTACGGGTGTAACTCTGCTCACTGGTTCCATGACGACCGCTGCCAGAAGACAAGCGCTTTTAGACATAACTTCGGGTCAAGCCGGAATTGTGATTGGCACCCACGCGCTACTCGAAGATCGAGTTGATTTCTTTGATTTAGGTTTGGTTGTGATTGATGAGCAGCACCGCTTTGGTGTGGAACAGCGCGCAACGTTAGTTGGCAAAGCCGGGAGTGATCGACGGCCACATGTTCTAGTCATGACTGCCACACCAATCCCACGCACGGTCGCTATGACCGCATTCGGCGCGCTTGATATTTCAACTTTGAGTGAACTTCCCGCAGGGCGTTCTCCAATCACAACTCACGTCGTCCTGTCATCTGAAAAACCAAGTCACCTAGCCAGAGCTTGGGAGCGAATCGTAGAAGAAGTTCAAGCAGGTCATCAGGCTTACGTTGTAGTGCCACGAATTGCGAGTCAAGAAGATAAAGATTTAAAGCCAGGACAACGCCAAGCCATTGCACTTGAGGATTTAGCGCCGCAGTTAATCGAAGGTCCACTGAAAGAAGTTCGTGTTGGAATCATGCATGGCCAAATGGCTGGCGCTGATAAAGATGATGTGATGCAAAGTTTTGCAAATGGCCCAGCGCATAAAGATGGCATTGATGTATTGATTTCCACAACTGTGATCGAAGTTGGCGTGGATGTTCCAAATGCCACCACGATGGTGATTATGGATGCGGACCGTTTTGGCATTAGCCAGCTGCATCAACTTCGCGGCCGCGTTGGTCGTGGCAGTGCCCCTGGGCTTTGCTTGCTAGTAACTGAAGCTCCACCATTTAGTCCAGCCCGCGAGCGTTTAGCTGCAGTTGCTTCCACGAATGATGGTTTTGAATTGGCAGCTCTTGATCTAGAACAGCGGCGGGAAGGCGATGTACTCGGACGGAATCAATCTGGCATGCGCTCGAGTTTGAAGCTAGTCAGCATCCTGCGTGATGAATCCATTTTGGAACAAGCCAGAATTGCTGCTGTGAATATCGTGAACAAAGATCCTGAGCTGGATTTCAATCCAGCGTTAGCCAGAGCTGTGCAATCGCTAATTGATCAAGCCCGCGCCGAGTTTGTGAAGAAGTCATGACGCGAATAATTGGTGGCGATTTTCGTGGTCGCTCAATCAAAGTTCCTGATGCTGAAACCCGACCAACTTCGAGTCGAGTTCGAGAAGCTATTTTTTCTTCAGTTGAACATGCGGTGAGTGGACTCGATGACTTAAGAGTTCTAGATCTGTTCTCAGGCTCGGGCGCATTTGGAATTGAATCCATTTCGCGAGGCGCAGCCGAAGCGGTGCTTATTGAAAAGGATTTGCGAGCCGCAGATACTTTGCATTCCAATGTTGCAAACTTTGGCATCAAGAACGCTCGAGTTGTAATTGCAGATGCATTAATCGATGTTGCCCAAAAATCTGGGCGTGGAAGTTTTGATGTGGTGTTTATTGATCCGCCGTATTCGTTCGAAGACGAACAGGTAAACACTCTGATTGGCCACCTAGCTAAGAATGACTGGCTAAACGAATACGCCTTGATCGTGGTTGAGCGGGGGTCACGCTCGCAGGTGATTTGGCCAGAATCTGTTGAAGAACTTCGCAAGAAGGTTTATGGAGACACGACTATTTGGTACGGTCAGTATCTGAATAGTGATCAATAGCAAGTCAGCAACGGTCGGTTTCGAGAGGGTGAGTTAGATGACAACGAGCGGTACTAGAAAAGCCGTTTGTCCAGGTTCTTTTGATCCAGTAACTTTTGGACACCTTGATGTGTTTGCTCGCGCAGCGGAACAGTATGACCATGTGACAGTTGCGGTCCTTCAGAACAGCACCAAAGCTGGTCTTTTCACTATGGAGCAGCGCATTGAAATGATCACCGAATGCGTTAAGCCATACCCAAACATCGTGGTTGACACCTTCAAAGGCCTGCTAGTTGATTACTGCAAGGTCAATGGGATCAGCGCGATTTTTAAGGGTCTTCGAGCAGTATCGGACTTTGATTACGAACTTCAAATGGCCCAAATGAACTCCCGCCTTGGTGTGGACACTTTGTTTGTGGCAACGAATCCGGAGTACAGCTTCCTTTCCTCCAGCATTGTTAAGGAAATCGCCAAATTTGGTGGGGATGTGGCTGGCTTGGTCCCAGACAATGTACATGAGGCTCTGAAAGCCCAACTTCCCCCAAAATCCTGATTTTCCGCAGGTTTAGTCCCTGCTCTTCCCAATGCTCGATTTGGGAGAGCCAGTAAAAACGCGCTAATCTAGCCATTGGTCTTTCACGAGGCCGAATGAGCCTTACTTCCAGCGAGGAATACTGTGTCTACCCTCGATCCAAGCTCGCCGCTAGTTCTTGATACTCGAGAACTTGGTCGCCGTGCTGGATCGATGAAGAAACTAGATTTCTCGGTGGCGGCACCGGCTGATCTCGGCGTCGGATTGATTGCAGTCCCACCAGGATCTGAGATTGAGTTTGATCTTCGACTCGAATCAGTTATTGATGGGGTTCTCGTTACCGGAAGTGCTTTGCTTACTGTTGCGGGTGAATGTTCAAGATGTTTGGAGCCGTTGTCTTTCGATACGGAAGTCGATCTCCAAGAACTTTTTGAATATCCCTCGACTGATTCCCGAGGCCGTCAGATTGAAAATGGCACCGATGACGATGAACAACCGAAGCTAGATGATGATCTTCTTGATCTAGAGCCGGTTATCCGCGATGCAGTATTGCTGGCTATGCCGCTAGCACCACTGTGCCAACCTGAATGTGCAGGACTGTGCATCACTTGTGGTGAGAACCTCAACGATGTTCCAGGTCACGCACACGAAGAAATTGATCCGCGATGGGCAACTCTTGCGAATCTCAAGGATTTAACTAACGAATAAGCTCGACGATTTGAACTAAAGAGTTTGAATCGAAAACCTGAAAGGATGGCAGACCGTGGCCGTTCCGAAGCGTAAGACTTCACGCAGCAACACCCGTCATCGTCGTTCCGCATGGAAGGCAACTGCTGCAAACCTTGCAACCTGCGATCGTTGCCGTGCTCCAAA
>JAIOWT010000059.1 GCA_021742025.1 Candidatus Nanopelagicales bacterium | reverse complement strand
GGTAACTGTCCAAAGTTGTTTGACCAGTTAAGTCACTGACCCAATGCACCATCTCAGAGTGGGCAATTCGAAACGCATCTTCAAGAGGTTTGGTTGATCCAGTTGTCATGATGTGATCATCGGATTCTATTCGCGGCCATGGAGTTGGGCTGCCTTTAATAAGGTCCAAAATCAAGACAGTATCCATTGCGGTTTCAACTGCCACGCCACAGGTTTCACCTTCGCCTTGACGGGCGTGACCATCACCAAATGAAAACAGTGCACCTTCAACATTGACGCCGAGATAACAAGTAACGCCAGCGCGCATTTCAGGAGTATCCATGTTTCCACCCCAGTTACCTGGAGTGAGTGATGATCTAACTTCACCAAGCGCTGGCGCAACACCAACTGTTCCATGCATCGGATCAAGGGGAAGTGCAGCAGTGAACTTAGTGTCCGCTGCTGCATAACGCACGAGTCGATCTTGTAAATCTAATTCGTAAATCCAAGTTCGCTCTAGAAGCGCGGGCTGCAAGGTCGCGGTAGTTGGGGTTGAAGTGAGTGCGCCGAAGAACGGAACAGTTGTACTGACCCCCCACGCTTCTCGAGGCTCAATCGAAACAAAGTGGACAGCAAGAGTGTCACCTGGTTCGGCTCCTTCAACGTAAAACGGGCCGGTTTGTGGATTCAGAAACCGAGGATCGCAAACCTGTGTCGACATGTCACTTGCTGATCTAACTCGTCCGCCAAAGCAATCAAAGGACCAAGAGTCAATTATGGTTCCTGGCTTAATGCTGGTCACTGGCTCGCGCCCACCAAAGGTAAATGTGTGAGTTGTTGGATCGGCGTCCTCATCAGGAGCCCAATTACAAATCTCTAATGTCATGTGCTTATTCTGACGGATTTAGTTGGGCAATTGCTTACGGTTTCGGAAGTCTTTAAAAATGAAACTGGGCACCAGCGATGCTGATGCCCAGTTTCATTTATTTGTTCGTTAGGAGCGCTCGTGAGCTTCTTCCATAGTCGTACGACCGATTTCTTCGTAGATTTCTGGATGCTTTGACTTAACCCATAGGGCGTAAAGCAAACCAAAGATTAAAGTTCCTGCAATTTCGTAAGGCAGGTACTTAACCATCAATGAGTTTGATTGGTAGCCAGCAGCGAAGCCGGAACCAACTGCAGCGAACAGAAGCGTCAAGACATAGATCATGCCCGCAGCACCTACAAGTGGAGCAACCAAGGTAGTTAGAACATTACCCTTGTGCTTCTTCTTACCCCAGAAGTATCCGACAACTGCAAACGAGCAGATTACCTGGACTACCAAAATGAACGCGGTTCCAACGAGTGATGGAACTGTGTAAATGACACCGTATGGAAGCAACGCTGGATCTGAAGTTGCACCTTCTACTAATGGATCCGAAGTCCATGCTGTCGAGAAGGTTGCGAAGAGCATCACCATCACGATGTTGATAACGGTGACAACAGTCGATGCAACTGCAGGTGACTGGTGAGTTGGATGGGTGCTTGATAGCTTGTTGCGAACCCCAGTAAACGGAAGTTCGCGACCAAGTGCAAATACGTAGCGTGAAGCCGCGTTATGGAATGCCATGGCACAAGCAAATGAACCAATTACTAAAAGTACTCGGTAAGTACTTTCTGCAAGCGAACCTAGATTTGCTGCAACTGGGACTAACCATAGATCAACTGGGTTACCAGTAGATCCGGAAGCAACTTCTACAGAGGTCTTGGCACCGTTAGCAACAACGGCCATCCAGGAAACGAAGGTGTAGAACACACCGAGTCCAATAACAGCAATCATTGTTGCGCGAGGAATTACGTTCTTTGGATCTTTAGATTCTTCACCGTAGGCGGCAGTAGTTTCAAAACCAATCCATGACCAGAATGCGAAGAAGATACCAAGCGCCGCAGTACCAGCGGCAACGCTAGATCCAAAAGCACCTGCTTCAAGATCAGCAAATGCGGCCATTGGAGCAATGGTTTCAGAAACCATAAAGCCATCAGGTCCACCCTTGAGGGCGACGCTGATTCCAAATGCTGCAAGAAGCAAAACTTCAGCAACAAGTGTTACGCCAAGTACGGCTGCAGCAACTGAGATGTCAAAGTAGGTCAGCACCCAAATCAGGATCATCCCGCCGATTGCAAGAATCAACCAGTTGACTTCGATGCCAGCCAGTGAACTCAACGTATTGGCAGCGAAAAATGCGAAACCACCAATTAAGGTGCCTTCGAAAAGAATGTAGGCGATGGTCGCTAATAAGCCAGCTGCCATACCCCAAACTTGTCCGAGGCCCTGTGAGATAAATCCGTAAAAGGCACCAGCAGTTGTAACGTGCTTCGCCATGGCAGAGAACCCGATTGCGAAAATCGATAGGACGATCGTTGCAAATAGGAAACCGGCAGGTGCACCTATTCCGTTACCCCAACCAACACCAACAGGCATGTTGAAGCTCATCGCAGTGATCGGTGCAGCATTTGCTACCGCCATAAACAAAACTGCTGTTAAGCCAACAGCACCTTTGCGAAGGCCTTTTTGGCTTTCGTTATTTGTCGACATGCATTCGACCCTTTCGTTGTAACACCGAGGAGTTCCCGACGTTTCTCACTTTGGCCGTGGGTGACCTGAGTCACACGGTTGGAACGACTTTGCCAGAAACTGCGCTCCAAAACAATGAAATTGGATCGGTTTCTATAACTTTTTTGGTTAACAAAATTTCGATTTTGGTCTAAAAGCAGTATTCAAATTACGGAAATCGGGCGTACTTGCCAGTAAATCCCTGTATTTGGTGGACATTCAGTGTTAAACCAAAATTCAACCAAAAGTTGCTAAAAGGTATGGTCATTTGGTCTAATTTTATGTAATCATTGGTTTACGTAAGGTTCGCGTCGAGTGCGAATGAGATCAAGAAAGGGTTCGGGATGACACAAGAAAATACTGCAGCACCCGAATTCGATTACGGATTGTTCTCTTATGACTCCAAAGAGCAGATGCTGGAAAAGTCAAAAGAGTTCTGGAACCCAGGCAAAACTCAATTCTGGATTGACTCTGGAGTTCCGTTAGTTATTGATCGCCGCGAAGAGTATTTCATTTATGACATGTCAGGTAAGCGCCTGATTGATGCGCATCTAAATGGTGGTACATACAACCTAGGTCACCGAAATCCTGAAGTGGTTCAGGCAGTAACCATGGCGATGCAGCATTTTGATATTGGTAATCACCACTTTCCATCGTTAGCACGAACTGCTTTGGCTGAAGCACTTATTAAGTCAGCGCCAGCTGGACTTTCCAAAGTTATTTACGGTTCTGGTGGTGGTGAAGCAATTGACATTGCACTAAAGACAGCGCGTCATGCAACGCAAAAGCGAAAGATTGTTTCCATCGTTAAGGCGTACCACGGCCACACTGGATTAGCTGTTGGAACTGGCGACGATCGGTTCTCGAAACTGTTTCTTTCGGATCGGCCAGAAGAATTTCCACACGTTCCGTTTAATGATTTAGAAGCAATGGAAGACGCACTACGTGATCGAGATGTAGCTGCGGTAATCATGGAAACCATTCCAGCAACATATGGTTTCCCACTTCCGAATCCTGGTTACTTAGAAGCTGTTAAAAAACTGTGCGAAAAATATGACGCTCTCTACATTGCAGATGAAGTCCAAACTGGCTTGATGCGCACTGGCGAACTTTGGGGAATTACTAAGCATGGAATAACACCAGACATTCTTGTCACAGGCAAGGGAATTTCTGGCGGTCTTTATCCGATTGCTGCAGTACTTGCGACTGAGAAAGCAGCTGGCTGGCTTAATGAAGATGGCTTTGGCCACATTTCAACTTTTGGTGGCGCTGAACTTGGTTGCATCGCAGCACTTAAGACTTTGGAAGTTTGCTCCCGAGAAGAAACTCGTTCGATGGTTCATTACATTGCCGACTATGTCGGGCAGCGCTTAGCTGCAATTCAAGCAACTTACCCTGATTGGTTTGTTGGCATTCGCCAGAACGGAGTAATCCTGGGCTTGGAGTTTGCTCATCCTCAAGGTGCTAAGTACGTAATGCGACACCTTTATGAAAACGGGGTTTGGGCAATTTTCTCCACACTTGATCCTCGAGTCCTTCAATACAAGCCCGGTATTTTGTTGAAACCTGAAGTTGCCGAAGAAATGCTAGATAGAACTGAATTGGCAATCGGCAAAGCGTATGGCGAAGTTCGCAATGAGCGCAGGTCAGCATGAGTGAAATGACTTTTGAGCCGTTAATGGTTGAACCAGCTGGCGTTCCACGCGGTCGCGCAATGGTGGAACGTGCCGATTGGGCTGCACGTGCCTACGCCAAGTACGACATCGCAACGGTCAACCGCATTGTTGACGCAGCTGCATCAGCTTTGGCAACAAGAGCACAAGAATTCGCTCGTGATGCAGTTTCGGAAACCGGATTTGGTGTTGTTGAACACAAAGTCCTAAAAAACATCGCTTGCTCAACGGGAATAGTCGAGACATACCGCGGCCATGATTTTGTTTCACCCGAGATTGATGAAGTCAACAAGATTGTTGCTATCCCTCGTCCTGCTGGCGTGATCTTGGCACTGACCCCGTCAACCAATCCGGTTGCTACGGTTTCATTCAAAATCATTTTGGCTTTGATGACTCGTAACTCCATCATCATCAGCCCACACCCAATGGCAAAGAAAGTTTGTGTTGCCGCCGCCAAAGCTATGGCTGAAGCTGCAGTTGCAGCTGGAGCTCCGGATGGCATCATTCAAATTGTCGAAGATCCTTCAATTCCATTAATCAATGCTTTGATGACTGATGAGAGAACCGATGTCGTAGTTGCAACCGGTGGCACACCAGTTGTGCGATCGGCATACCGAAGTGGAAATCCGGCAATTGGTGTTGGACCGGGAAATGTTCCGGTTTTGGTTGATGCCACAGCCGATCTTGCAAAGACTGCTGCTCGAATTATTGAAAGCAAGGCATTCGATAACTCGATTCTTTGCACTAATGAAAGCGTAGTGATTGCAGAAGAGGCGATCGCTGACAAGTTGCTAGCGGCTTTTGCTCGGGAAGGTGCATATGTTTTGAAGGATGACGAGCGCGATGCCGTTCGTAATGCAGTTTTTCCAGATGGTCACTTCAACACCAAGATGGTTGGCAAGGACGCCGTTTGGATTGCTGAAAAGGCGGGCATTAAAGTTCCAGCCAAAACTAGAGTTTTAGTTGCACCATTTGACTTAGTGGTACCTGAAGAACCTTTAGCTCATGAAAAACTGTGTCCAGTACTAGGTTTCGTCCGGGTCCCAACTGCAACACGGGGAATCGACATTGCTCGAGCGATCTTGCGCATTACCGGCGCTGGACATTCAGCCGCAATCCATAGTTCAAATCCTGAATTGATCATGATGTTTAGTGCAGCTGTTCCAGTACTGCGAGTTTCGGTAAATGTCGGCAACAGTCTTGGCGCTTCGGGAATTCAAACCAACTTAGCTCCAACCATGACTATTGGTACTGGCTTTGCAGGTCGATCTTCAGTTGGTGAAAATTTGCAGCCAAAGCATCTGATCAACTACACACGCCTTGCCTACAACGCTGATGCACGCGAAGTAATGCCAACTTTTGCAGGCCTGAATCCATGGATGAGTCCAAGCGGTCCGGTTCCTTCATATCCAGTTGCATCCAATGAAGAAAACTATGGAACTGGAAATTCCTATCACCATCGCGAGCCGATAACCCAAGACGTTGCTGAATTACGAGACGAAATCCGCAAGTTGATCGTCGAAGAACTTCACGCATTGATCAAGAACTAATCAGAGAAGAGATACAAATGGCAGAGCTACGGTCGTTCATCTACATCGACCAAATGCAACCTCAAACCATGTGCTACCTAGGTTCATGGGTTAAGGGTGCTTTGCCACGCGCAAACATGGCGGCTCAAGTAATTGAAGTGGCACCAGGTCTGGACATCGAAGCGCTTACCGATGTGGCACTCAAGCATGCGAACGTACAAGCGGGAATTTTGTTTGTGGAACGAACTTTTGGTTACCTAGAGATCCACGGCCCAACTGAAGAAGTTCGAGCCGCGGGACAAGCCGTACTTGCAGCCTTAGGCTCCACGGAAGCGGAAGCAACAAAACCAAAAATCCTGGCATCACGCGTTGTGCCTTCGGTAGATCAACAACATGCGTTCCTAATTAATAGAAACAAAGTTGGATCCATGATTTTGCCGGGTGAATCGCTTTACATCCTGGAAGTGCAGCCTGCTTCATATGCAATCTTGGCAACTAACGAAGCGGAGAAGGCAACTGACATTAAGGTCGTCGACTACCGAATGATTGGTGCAACTGGTCGCGTTTATCTTTCTGGAAAAGAAGCAAATGTTCGAGCAGCTGCAGAAGTTGCTGAAAAAGTTTTGAGTGAACGCTAATGTCCACTGATAATGAAATGCTTCGTTCGCTAGTGCGCGA
>JAIOWT010000058.1 GCA_021742025.1 Candidatus Nanopelagicales bacterium | reverse complement strand
AGTGCGTCATCCTTTTTCCAAAGATCTTGGATGGCGATAAAAGTCAACAAGTTGGCACCATCAGGTTCACTTGCTGCAAACCGAGCACCGGCCTTATGAGCATCTTCAGTGATTGCTTCTCGAATGATGTCCGAGGCCCGCTCTTGACCCAGTTCGCGCTTCATGATTTGGTAAATCGGCGAGATGATATTTGCCTCAATCCGGCGACGCTGCAAAATGCCCAACTGATCATCTTGATCCTGGACCGATACGCTCAAATTTTCCTGAGATGACGCCATTTGATTCTCCCGATTTTTCTAAGGTTTTATTAATCGTAGTATTCATGCGGAAATTGGCTATGCCAAGAATTTGCAGGTAATCGCCCAAAGCAGACCTCATCAGATGCCATTTGGGCTCAATTTCCCTGTAACGGCAGGTATTCGATACGCTAACGGGGCGCAGAAATGCGTTTCTAGAAGAAAAGACTGGCCCCCTTGGCACAGTGGTAGCGCACTTCCTTGGTAAGGAAGAGGTCGTCAGTTCGATTCTGACAGGGGGCTCGAAGGCCGTGTTTACGCACGGTTTTAAGCCGGGGTAGCTCAGCTTGGTAGAGCAAGCGGCTCATAATCGCTGTGTCGCCGGTTCAAGTCCGGCCCTCGGTACGTAAAGGCAAGACCAGTTACACACCACGTGTAACTGCTCAAACGAAAGGCACGACCATGGCACGTAACGACGTTCGTCCAAA
Organism: Candidatus Nanopelagicales bacterium; assembly: GCA_021742025.1. Next base: position 5,865 of record JAIOWT010000058.1, on the reverse strand, counting down.
GATCACTTTGGCATGCGAAGACTGCAAAGACCGCAACTATATCTCACGCAAGAATCGTCGTAACGATCCTGACCGCCTAGAGATCAAGAAGCATTGCCCAAAGTGCAACAAGCACACCTTGCACAAGGAAACTCGTTAATTAACTAACGCGTGTTTATTGTTTAGGGGAATCCCATGGGAATGAACCACGACATGATCGGTCATGTCTATCCACCCTCAAAGCCTTACTTGGTGACTTCAGAAAACATCTCGGCATTTGTTAAGGCATTAGGTGACACCAATCCTGCATATGCAGACGGAACAGTCGCGCCACCAACCTTTCCTATTGTCGTGACGATGAATGCTATGGATACCGCTTTCCATGATCCTGCGCTGCAACTTGATTATTCACGTCTTGTGCACAGCGATCAAAAGTTTGAATACCTTAGACCAATTCGCGTCGGTGACGAATTGTCAGTTAGCGCATCAGTGGAAGAAATTAAGCCACTAGGAACTAATGAGATTGCAACTTTTAAAACCGACGTTTTTTCTGGTGACGAACTTGTTGTTACCGGCTGGTCCAAGATTGTTGTGCGAGGGCCAGAAGCATGACATTAAAGATTTCAGATGTTTCAGTCGGCATGGAACTTCCAGCATTAGATTTAACTTTCACTCGAGCTGACTTAGTTGCCTACGCAAATGCCTCTGGTGACCAAAATCCAATTCATCAAGATGAAGAGTTTGCAAAGTCTGTTGGGCTACCCGATGTAATTGCCCACGGCATGCTGACCATGGGTCGCGCGATTCAGGTTGTGACGAATTGGGTTGGCGATCCGACTGCAGTAATCGATTACTCAGTGCGTATGACTCGTCCCGTTGTTGTTCCCAATACTGCTGCTGGCTCGGTTGTTAGCTTTACTGGCAAAGTCGCCCAGATTAATGACGATGGCACGATTCAAGTTGAACTCGGCGCAGTTTTTGGTGAAACAAAAGTCCTAGGTTTAGCAAAAGCCACTGTGCGACTAGCACAATAGGAACATGATGCGCAGTCTTGCGGAACTGACTACTTTGCGCGTGGGTGGCACGCCAAAATCGCTAATTGTCGCAACCTCGGAATCAGAAATCATTGAAGCCGTTTCAGCAAATCCCAATGCCTTGATTCTGGGTGGCGGTAGCAACGTTTTAGTTAGTGACAACTTCCATGGCGATGTAATCAAGATTGAATCGCAAGGATTTGAAAATGATGAATCTGCCTGTGCTGGTGCCTGGGTAACCGTTGCTGCTGGGCATAACTGGAATGACTTTGTTGCAACCTCGGTAGTCAACGGGTGGACCGGGATTGAAGGACTAGCTGGCATCCCAGGAACTGTTGGCGCAACCCCAATTCAAAATGTGGGTGCTTACGGACAAAGTGTCAGCGAAACAATTGCCCAAGTTAGAGCCTGGAATCGCAAGACTAAATCAGTTGACATAATTTTTGCCGCGGACTGCGAGTTTGGATATCGCACATCTGTTTTTAAGAAGCAGCCTGATACTTGGGTCATTTTGAGCGTTACATTTCAGTTACCACTTGGAACAATGTCGGCGCCGATTGCTTACAACGAGTTAGCTGCGAAACTTAACGTTGAACTAGGCGATCGGGTGAGCACTTCAGATTTACAAACCGCGGTATTAGAACTTCGTGCCGGCAAAGGCATGGTTCTAGATTCAGCTGATTATGACACTTGGAGTGTTGGCTCATTCTTTATGAATCCACGAGTTGCAACAGCGCCAGAAAATGCACCTAACTGGCCAGAGGCTGACGGATCATTAAAGGTAAGTGCCGCTTGGTTAATTGAACAAGCTGGATTCAACAAAGGTTTTTCGTTAAACGGCCGTGTGGCACTTTCCAGCAAACACACTTTGGCAATTACAAATCGTGGTGAAGCAACTAGTGCTGATATTTTCGAACTAGCTGACCACATTGTCGCTGGAGTTAAAGCAAAGTTCGATATCGAACTAAAGCCCGAAGCTACTTTCGTTAACTAAACAAAACGACTAGAGAATTTAACTCGAATTCAGTGTTTACAATTTATGCTGGTACAGGTATAATCTAGACATGACGATTGGCCTATTGATTGCAAAAGCACGGACTAACTCTGGGCTCACTCAAGCTGAGCTGGCGACTCGGGCAGGCACTTCCCAAGCGGCCATTGCTCGCTACGAGAGCGATCGAGTATCTCCATCTGTAAGCACTCTCGAGCGCGTACTTCGCGCGGCGGGTGAAGTACTCGTGATTTCAAGTTCTCGAGGAAATCAAATGGATCTATCGAGCGAAAAAGCGCAGTTGGTTAGACGCCACAAAGTGGAGATAAATGATTTAGCTAGATCACATGGTGCTCGAAATATTCGCCTATTTGGATCCGTAGCCCGGGGTGAAGACACATCAAAAAGCGATATTGATTTTCTCGTAAGCACTCCAGACGAAAATGCACTGTCAATTGCAATTTCTCTGCAGGCCGCTCTTGAATCTCTATTGGGTTGCAAGGTTGACGTATCTCCAGAATCTGTTTTGAAGCCAGATGTGCGAAAGGCAGCCCTAAAGGAAGCAGTAGCGATTTGAGTCAGCGCACTGACCTTGAGTGGCTAATTGACATTTCGAATTCTGCGAAGCGAATTGGTAGGGCGCTTAGATTAAACCCTTCAATTGAATATGAAGAACTATTCTTTGACGCCATTCAATACAACCTTGTCTGCATGGGCGAGGCCGCCAGACAGATTTCAAGTGGCTTGAAACAGGAGCACTCTAATATCCCTTGGCACTTAGTAGCAGGTATGAGAAATCGACTAACGCATGAGTACTTTCAAGTGTCAAGAGAACAAGTTGAATCTGTTCTCAGCATCCATTTAGATCCATTTGTGGACCAATGCGAAAAACTGGCACTGCAATTACCTAAACAAAACGACTAAAGAACTTTCGGTTGTTCGCAACTACGCGATACATTCCTGCCGCAATCCAAGAAGTTGGCGGAATAAAAGTTAGCCAACCAAGGCCACCCCAAAGTCCGCCGCGAATTCGCAATACTTTTCCAACTGCTTTTGCACCGCTGTAACGCTTTTGTTCAGAATCAGGATTCTCGATGAACCAAACCGAATGTTCCAACTGTTCTTGGGTCAAACCATAGTTATTGGTTAACGCAGTACTCGGAACATTCACCCAACCTGTTGGAACTATGCCAGCAAGTTTTTTGGCAGTGCGCTGACAAAAAGCGCAGTTGCCATCAGTGATCAGGATTGACGACAAAACCTAACCCATGAATGGGTAGGAGTAATGCTGCGCCGGAACCATAGTTTCCTTGATGCTGCGATCGCTAGTCCAGCGCTGCAAGTTAAGTGCTGCTCCAGCTTTGTCATTAGTGCCGGAAGCGCGAGCGCCACCAAATGGCTGCTGTCCCACGACAGCACCGGTTGGCTTGTCATTGACATAGAAGTTACCTGCGGCAAATCGCAGGGCATGTGACATTTCGTTGATCGCATCCCGATCTTGCGCAATGATCGCTCCGGTCAGCGCGTACTTGGCAATGCCTTCCATTTGAGTCAAGGTATCGCGCCAGTTGTTGTCTTCATAGACATAAACAGCGAGCACTGGACCGAAGTATTCTTCAGTGAAGAATTCAGCCGTCGGGTCACTTCCAACAAGTACTGTCGGTCGAATGAACCAACCCTCACTGCCGTCATAAGTTCCACCTGCTGCAACTTCGATTGACTTGTCAGCATGGGCACGATCGATTGCACCGCTAACGCGCTTGAATGCCTTTTCGTCAATTACTGCAGTCATGAAGTTACTAAAGTCAGATGCGTGACCTTGCTTGATGCCTTCAACTTCAGCTAAGAAGTCATCCTTGATTGCATTCCAAATGCTGCGTGGCACATATGCGCGAGATGCCGCAGAGCATTTTTGTCCCTGGAATTCAAATGAGCCACGAATCATCGCAGTAATGAGTGTGCGATGTTCAGCCGAAGGGTGAGCAAAGATGAAGTCCTTACCACCGGTTTCGCCAACTAGCCGTGGGTAGGAACGGTAGTTGGAAATGTTGTTTCCAACTGTCTTCCACAAGTGCTGGAACACAGATGTTGAACCGGTGAAGTGAATGCCAGCTAAATCTGGATCTGCAAGTGCAACATCAGAAACTGCGATGCCATCGCCAGTCACCATGTTGATTACGCCCGGCGGTAAACCAGCTGCAATCAAAAGATCCATCGTGATCGATGCGGCAACTTGTTGAGTAGGGGATGGCTTCCAGATAACAGTGTTACCCATCAAGGCTGGAGCTGTTGGAAGGTTGCCAGCAATCGCTGTGAAGTTAAATGGTGTGATTGCGTAGACGAAACCTTCAAGTGGACGATGATCCGTTCGGTTCCAAACGCCAGGTGAAGATACTGGCTGTTCTTGCAAAATCTGGCGAGCAAAGTGCACATTGAAACGCCAGAAGTCGATCAACTCACAAGTTGAATCAATTTCGGCTTGGTATGCAGTCTTTGACTGGCCCCAAACGGTTGCAGCTAAGACTTTGTTGCGCCATGGGCCAGAAAGTAAATCAGCAGCACGCAAGATAACGGCAGCACGCTCATCGAATGGAAGGTCGCGCCACATTGGGGCTGCAGCTTTGGCCGCAGCAATCGCACTAGCGGAATCGGCTTGAGTCGAATTGGCTGTGACACCAAGTACTCGTGAATGTTCGTGTGGACTGCGGACCTCGATCTTTTCGCCAGAGGCCATAACCTTCTTGCCACCAATTACGTTTGGTAATTCGTGAGTTGTAGCCACAAGGTCCTTAAGACCTTGCTCCAGGCCAGCTCGCTCAGGTGTGCCGGGGGCAAATGTGCCAATTGGCTCGTTGTAGGGGACGGGAACATGTGTAATTGCATCCATGGGTACATCCTGACACCTACCTATCTATAGGCAAGAATGGACCCATGCGCGTTTGGATTCCAGTTACGGCTCAACAGATCTCTGAATTCAAAGACTCAAATGTTCTGCAGGCGAACAGCGGCTACTCGGTTACCGATGACTGGGCACAAAGTTGGGATGAAACAGATCCCGAGGTACTAGAAGCTGAGATTTTGCAGGTTGCCGGATCCAACAGTCGGCTCGTTGTCGTAGCTGAGTGCATGGCTGAGGTTCAAAATTCAGAAGCCGGCCAGATTTCAATTTCTAACCCGATAGCAAAAGCACAGATCCAGGCGATTTTCGCTGCAAAGGCCCTGGAACCGGAGGATTTCCTGTGGTTTGGGCCGACAGAGCCGGAAGAAGCCCTGGTCTGGCACTCAAGTTGACCGAGTGCCAAAACCTGCTTACATTTGGATTAGCACTCTAAAGCCTCGGGTGCTAATTCAAATCGAGCAATAACAGGAGACACGACGTGTCGGTCAACATTAAGCCACTTGAGGATCGCATCCTCGTTCAGTCACTAGAAGCCGAGCAGACCACCGCTTCGGGTTTGGTAATCCCAGATACTGCCAAGGAAAAGCCACAAGAGGGCAAAGTCGTCGCAGTAGGGCCAGGTCGTTTCGATGAAGACGGCGAAAAGCGCATTCCGCTTGACGTTAAAGTCGGCGACGTAGTTATCTACTCCAAGTACGGCGGCACCGAAGTTAAGTACAACGGTGTTGAATACCTACTTCTTGGCGCTCGCGACATTCTCGCAATCGTCGAAAAATAAAAACCTCAAGCTAACGCCCCGATCATTTATATCGGGGCGTTAGCAACTTTTTGAACTATTAGTTTTGGAGAAATACAAATGGCAAAGACCGTTGAATTCGACGAAGATGCTCGTCGCGCATTAGAGCGTGGCGTTAATGCCCTTGCTGATGCAGTGAAGGTAACCCTTGGACCAAAGGGACGCA
>JAIOWT010000057.1 GCA_021742025.1 Candidatus Nanopelagicales bacterium | reverse complement strand
AAAATCGGAACCGGCTTACTGTTCTTTTTCACAATCGGTGGCCTTGGAATTTGGTGGATTTACCATGTAATCATTTCGATTACCGGTAACTTCACCGATAAAAAGGGACGGAAGATCACGCGCTGGATTTAAGTTCAATAAAAAAGCCCCCGAGCAATCGGGGGCTTTTTTATTTGGTTTATTAGGCCTTGTAGTCAGCGTAAGCAGCAATTCCGGTTAGCGCTTGACCAACAACCAAGGTGTGGACTTCGTTTGTGCCTTCGTAGGTGTAAACGCTTTCCAAGTTGTTCATGTGGCGAATGATTGGGTATTCCAGAGTGATACCGGATCCACCAAGCATTGAGCGGGATTCGCGAGCAACTTCAAGAGCCATGCGAACGTTGTTCTTCTTGCCAACGCTAACTTGCTCAGGACGAAGCAGGTGCTGATCCTTAAGTTTTCCAAGATGCGCTGCAAGCAACATTCCATTGCCTGTTGCGATTGCCATGTCAGCAATCTTTTGCTGAGACAGCTGGAAAGCAGCAAGTGGGCGGTCGAACTGGTGACGGTTCAACTGGTAATCGATCGCTGTTTCCAAGCAATCGCGAGCTGCGCCAACAACGCCGAACAAGATGCCAAAGCGAGCTTCAGACAAGCAAGAGAGTGGGCCACGAAGCGTCTGTACTTCAGGAAGTACCGCAGAAGCTGGTAGGCGAACATTTTCGAATACCAATTCACTCGTGATCGAAGCGCGAAGTGACATCTTGTGCTTTATTAAGTTGGCTGTGAAGCCTGGAGTGTTAGTTGGAACTACGAAACCTTCGATGCCGTTATCGGTGTGAGCCCAAACAATTGCAACATCTGCGATGTTTCCGTTTGTGATCCACATCTTCGATCCGTTTAGAATCCAGTCATCACCATCGCGCTTGGCGTTGGTGCGCATTTCACTTGGGTTGGATCCAGCATCAGCTTCAGTTAGACCAAAGCAACCGAGGGCTTCACCGGCTGCTAAACGTGGCAACCATTCTTGCTTTTGCTCTTCTGAGCCAAACTTCCAAATCGCAAACATTGCAAGGGAACCTTGTACTGAAACAAAAGAGCGAAGTCCTGAGTCACCGGCTTCAAGTTCTAGACAGGCTAGACCGTAGGAAGTCGCGTCAGTTCCGGCGCAGCCATAACCTTCAAGGTGCATACCGAACATACCCATTTGGCCGATTTCCTTTGCCAATTCACGGGCTGGGAATTCACCATCTTCAAACCACTGGCCAACGTATGGCTTTACGCGGTCATCTACGAATTTACGAACTGAATCACGCATTGCAAGCTGTTCTTCATCGAACAAGCTGTCGATTGCGTAAAGCTCAAACGGATGTTGTGGCGCGGCCATTAGGTTTCCTATCTATGGAATTGGATCCAATTTATCACAGATTGGATCCAATCTTCAATCACCCTTAGTGGGCGATCGGTCCTTAATTTACTAGGAAATCGTCAGTAAGACTACGGCTATGCCGGCCCCATAGAGGCCAACTACCTGGTGACGCTCCAGGCGTTCCTTCAGGAAGATCCGAGCCAGCAATACCGTAATGGCAGGGTATAAAGCAGCGATGACTGAGATGATTACGAGCTGGCCGCGCTGAGAAGCCAACATGAAAGTTGTGCCACCCCAAACATCCAAAGCGCCCGACGCCATCGCTCGCTTGGTATCAACCGGCTTGCCGGCCAGTGATTTCCAGAGAACTAAAGCAGTGATGCAAAAAATCACCATAGTTAAGGATCGAGCTGTGATAACCGGAGATAACCCAGAACCAACTGGAGCGCTACCAACACTTAGCAAGAATCCGGCGAAACCAAATCCACCAAGGACTGCATAGCTGGCTGCAGTTTTAGTTAGTGGGTGAGTGGCATCAACTGTTGATCGACTCACAAGCACAATCGATGCCATAGCTAACAAGGCACCAATTGATCCAGTTACGGTCAATCGTTCGCCACGAAATAGTCCAACGCTAAATGGAATGATCACAGCAACCAAAGCTGTGATTGGAGCAACTGCGCCCATCGGACCAAGTCCAAGTGACTTAAGAACAAAGATGTATCCGACTACTCCAAATAGTCCGGCAAATATTCCAGCAATTACTGCTTCTCGATTAAAGTCTGCACCTATGAACGGTGCAGCAATCAAAAGCGAGACTAAACCAGTACCAACTGTGATTGGTAGAACTTTGAATAGTGGACTGGTTCTGGTCGCTAGTCCACCAAAGTAATCGCCGAAACCATATGCAAGAGCGCAAGCAAAGGCGAGCAGGATGGCTGACATAAGACTTCGAGTCTATGGCTTACAAATCAGGAAGTGATTTTGCTGGACCGCAAAACGATAATTCCTGCGGCAATACCTAATACCGATCCACCTAACCAAAGTTGCGTAATTCCGGTGCTGCCGTCGTTCCTTAATCGGAATGCAGCAATGAGGGGCACGAGTACGTAAGGCGCAGTTGTGGCGCTTGTGAAAAGCCCAAGCGCACGACCAGCATTGCTCGGATCGTTTTGGTTTTTCATAAACATCGTAAGTTCAAGGCCATTTGCCGTCCCAAAACCCATTCCAAAGATGAGTCCCACCACAAGGACCAGGATTTCACTTGGAAACAGAACCAGAAACCCAATCGATGTGCCGACAAGAATCGCTGCAACGGAATAAGCCAAAATGACGTGCTTTTTCGATGCCAGGAATTTACCTGCAATGACTCCAGACACAATGCTTGATAGCGATGCAACAAGAACCATCGTGGTGACCAAGTCTGAAGCAGTAACCGAATCTAGGTCCAGTGCCTCACTTGCGAACACGAGCAAGAATCCATTTGCACTCGAAGTGGTGCAGCTGAGTAAAAATGCAGCCAATAAGAATCGATTCCAGAATTTTCGTGAATTCGCAGTGTCCCAAAGTTCTCCAAGATTCAAATTAAGCGAGGCACTTGATTTAATTGGTGCCTGTCTAATCAGCAATAACGGAATTGCAAATATCGCGCCAAGGAGTGAGGTAACTAAAAATGCATTCGCGGGTGTTGGACCCGCTGCGCTCGTTACTAGCGTGCCGATAAAAAGTGCCAAGACAGGAGCGCCACCCGCGAGTCCAGAAGAAAGCCCTTGTTTGGATTCGGATGCATACTGCGAAGCCAAAGCTAGTGATGAAGTAATCAAGGCGGCAGCGGGGAACTGGATTAAACACCATGTTAGGGCAAGCGTGACTGTGGTGTTAGCTTGACTCAATGCAAAACCAAGTAGCGCAGATCCAAGAATTCCGAAACCAATGACGGTCGATCGCGATCCGCTCTTTTCAAAAACGAGATCACCAAGTTTGCCCATTAAGAACAAAGACACTATTAGCGAAACCCAGCCAGCGCTTAGAACCAGCGAATAATTTGTGTTTCCAGACCCCGAGCCAATCTCATCAACCCGAAGTGCAAGATTCAAAACCGTAGCTGGCATCACAATGATCCAGCCAGCAAAGACGCCAAGTGCAGGAATGAAATACATCAACAGCTCCTGCCTTAGTTTGCAGGGGGCAATCCCTGCTTGCCCCAGTTTAGGCGCTAGATGCCAAATTACATGGGTGCGCTAGTTAAGGTTGAGGACATGAAAGAACGTGCGGCACTTACCCCCGAGATGATCGTGGAAGCAGCCGTCGCTTTCGTTGACAAGAATGGGATCGATGCGCTAACTCTTCGCTCACTTGGAAAAGAAATCGGCGCTCACCACACCGCTTTATATCGACATTTTCGGAGCAAAGAAGACTTGGCCTCAGCGATGTTCGATTACGTAGTCGGCGAGATTGGCACCAAGATCGCGACCGGGCCTACTGATCCGTTGGTAAGAATTCGTAACGTTGCAATCACAACACGTACTGCGCTCCACAAACATCCAGCTTTAGTTGGAATCATTGTTATGTCTAGAGACTCGGCGGCATCAATCAGTCTGCAAGAACTAGTTAAGTTAGTGATCTCAGATTTGCGCGAACTTGGAGTTCCCGAGAAAGAACTTGCAATCAGGTATCAAGTGATCGAAACGTATGTGTTCGGGTCTGCCCTGTTTGACTATTCCGGCGCACCTAATCATCTGGCTGAGCGAAAAAAGCGTTTGGGCGCCTCCGAACTAAAGGTATTCAAATCAGCTTCCGGTTCAGAAAAGGGCATTGACCTGCACAATGAGGCCGCATTCACCGCTGGCCTTGACTTGATACTTACTGGCCTCAAGTCCAAAAAATAAGGCAATTCCTTTAAAACAACCGATAACACTTGCTCAATGTCACCTAAGGTGACAACATAGATGACATCAATCTAAGGTGTTTTTCTCGCAGGACTTTATGCGCCGCGGGAGATGCGCAGAGACCATAGGGGATCATCCATGAAGAATACAAACAAGCTTTTTGGCCGAAGGCTTACAAAATTATTTTTGACGCCAGTTTTGGCAATCGGATTAGTCGCAGGTTTTGCAGTTTCTCCGGCTAGGGCGACAATGGACATCGATTATCCATATGCGGGTGAAATTGCGATTGAGCGTACCGGAAATGAATTTGAATGGACCAACTGGATTGATTCCGCTACGACATACAACTCAAATACACGTGAAACTGCATTTGATAGCAGTGTCGAATTTAACGTAGTTGCATGCCAGGAATCATCTGTGACAATCACTGATTGCCTTGGCGCTTCCAGTGACCCAAACAGTGGGCTGTTTTTAGTGGCTCGTGGAAAATTTGTGGGCATCCTGCAAGATGACTCTTTGGACACGACATCGAGTGCGGGGCTAACGGGTAGAACATCACCTAGCATGTCCCCACTAACTGGGAATGAAATCACGGAAATCGCTATAGATCAGAACGGAAAGACATCTTCCGCAATTAAGTGGCGCGCAATCGACACTTCGGGAATGAACCAAGGTGCCATAGTCGTACTTGGCGCAGCAGCCTATAAATTCTACGTATTTATGTGGGTGAGGAATCAAAATTTTGATTTCCAAAATCCCTTTGGCGTCGCTGATTATATTCAGCCTTACTACGCGTCAGCTCCAATTAGCGTTGACTTCCGACCGCTATCTGCAACTCCAACTATTTCCGCCCAACCCGCAAGCGTTTCAAAAACTGTAGGGGATTCGCTTTCGCTCTCTGTTGCAGCTGCAGGCGCAGGCACCCTTAGCTACCAGTGGAAAAAGGGTGGCGCTGCGATATCCGGAGCTACCTCAGCCACTTATTCAATTCCTAGCGTTGCAACAACGGATGCTGGCTCCTACACGGTCGACGTTACCAATACCGATCCCGCAAATTCCCAAAACCTAAACGGATTTGCCCCAGTCACTGTTACTTCAAATGCAGCAGTAATTACGGTCGCAGCAGCTCCTACGCCAACGCCAACACCTACGCCAACACCTACGCCAACACCTACGCCAACACCTACGCCAACACCAACGCCAACACCAACGCCAACGCCAACACCAACGCCAACGTCAACGGTGGCGCCAAAGGCAGCAATTGAATTCAAGATTCCTGAGGGCAAGCCTGTGGCTGCAGCCCCTGTGGATGTTGAAGTTGAAGGCCTTAAGGATCAGTCAAAGTATGTGGTCACAGTTCGATCGAAACCAATCATTGTTGATCAGGGAACTATCTATAACAGTCGCCTAAAGACTTCCATTAGGATTCCGGCTCGACTTTCGCCGGGATGGCATAGCATCACAATCGATGCCACGGCCGCAGACGGAACTCCTTGGAGTGACGTTATGTATTTCGAAGTTTCCGCCTCAGGTCTCTTGAAGTCGACTTCTACTGTGCGCACTGCGAATCCCGGTGGGATTGCGTTTAACGCCGGCACGAGCTCACTTTCAAGTGCTAGCAAAAAGAACATCAAAACGACCGTGAAACAGGCTGGTAAAGCAGCTAAGTACACAATCACTGGTTCTGCGGGTCAAATGTCCGGAGTTTCGGACAAGGCCGTAAAGGCACTGGCAAAGAAGCGCGCCAACGTCTTGAAGGCGTACTTGGTCAAGCTTGGTGTATCTAAGTCATCAATCACGATCAAGACCAAAGTTGTGAAGCAAGGCAAGAAGCCAAAGGCTTCGGTGCTGGCCCTTTACTAGTTAGGTATTCCTAACAACCCCGTATGACGGTGGCGTTCATTTCCTTGGGAAGTGGGCGCCACCGTCTTTTGGTTAGTGCAAGTCAGCTAGTTGCAAGTAAGACGACAGCAGCACCAGCGCTAAATAAGCCAATCAACTGATGGCGTTCCATGCGTTCGTGCAAAACAAAACGTGCAAGCAAAACGGTGAATGCTGGATACAAAGCTGCGACGACAGCGACTAAAACTAAGTCACCGGCACGAGTTGCCATCATGAAGGTTGCGCCGCCAACAACATCTAGCGCACCCGATGCGATAGCAAGCTTGTAATCAATGGCGCCTTCGCGGATCGTCTTCCATTTAGCAATCGCAATCATCACAAAGATTCCACCAGTTACTAATCGGCCAACAATTACCGGAGCCAAACCGCTGTCATCAGGACCACCGCTGATGCCTAGTAAGTAACCAGCGATACCAAGCCCAGCAATGATTGCCACAATCACTGCCTTAGCTGTTACTGGGTGGGTGGCAT
>JAIOWT010000056.1 GCA_021742025.1 Candidatus Nanopelagicales bacterium | reverse complement strand
GGAATTGCTTGGGACCAAAGAAATAAGGACCCACGAAGAGTTCGCGTGGTTGCTGGTAGCACCGAGCATCACGCCGTTATGGATCCAGTTCGTTGGCTTGGTGAATCTGAAGGCTTTGAAGTTACTTGGATCAAGTCAGATGCCGACGGAAAAATCACACCTGCAGCACTTCGCGAAGCCTTAGGTGATGATCCAACTGATGTTGGTGTTGTTAGCGTTATCTTGGCCAACAATGAAGTCGGAACTGTAAACGACATCATTGCTTTAACGGCAGTAACACGTGAATTTGGAATTCGTTTTCACACCGACGCAGTTCAAGCCCCGGCTTGGCTAAACCTAAACTTTTCTGAGCTCGGAGTTTGTGCCATGACAATCTCTGGACACAAAGTTGGTGGCCCGCATGGAATCGGTGCTTTGATTATTAGTCGTGATTGTCATGTCACACCTTTGATCCATGGCGGCGGTCAAGAGCGCGATGTTCGATCTGGAACTTTAGATGCACCAGCAATCGTTGGTTTCGCAACTGCGCTTGAAATTACAACTTCGCGGCGAGACGAAACTGTTGCTCGAGTAACAGCCTTACGTGATGATTTAGTTAACCGAGTCAAGCAGATTGCACCAGATGCGATTTACACTGGATCAAAGACCGATCGTCTTGCCAATAACGCCCACTTTATTTTCCCTGGATGTTTGGGGGACTCATTATTGATGTTGCTTGATGCGCAAGGCGTGGAGTGTTCTGTTGGTTCAGCCTGCAACGCAGGCGTACCGCAACCTTCACATGTATTGCTTGCAATGGGAGCAGATGATGACGCGGCACGCAGCACATTGCGTTTCTCACTTGGCAGCACAACAACACAGGCTGACATAGACAAGCTCATTGAAGTTTTACCCAGCGCAATTGAACGTGCAAAGCGAGCTGGAGTTCCAAAATTAACTACCGCACCGGTGCGTGTCTGATGCGAGTACTTGCCGCACTTTCAGGTGGCGTGGATTCTGCAGTGGCAGCTGCTCGAGCCGTAGATGCCGGCCATGACGTAACTGCAGTTCACCTAGCCCTTTCCAGAAATCCTCAATCACATCGAACCGGTGCTCGCGGTTGCTGCACTATCGAAGATTCCAATGATGCTTTCCGAGCTGCTGACATGCTGGGTGCCCCGTTTTATGTTTGGGATTTGTCCTCAGAATTTCAGGAAAAGGTAATCGAAGACTTTATTTCTGAATACGCCGCTGGTCGTACCCCGAATCCGTGCTTGCGTTGTAATGAAAGCATCAAATTTGAAGCTGTTTTGGAACGAGCAATGGCACTTGGTTTTGATGCGGTTGTTACCGGTCACTACGCTCAAATCTTTCAAGGTGAAAACGGTCCAGAACTTCACCGCGCAATCGACCCACTAAAAGACCAGTCCTACGTACTAGGCGTATTAACTGCCGAACAAATTGCACATTCAATGTTTCCGTTAGGCGATAGTACGAAAGTTGAAGTTCGAGCCGAAGCCGATCGCCGCGGAATTTTGGTGGCAGCAAAACCAGATAGTCACGACATCTGCTTCATTCCAGATGGCGATACCGCGGGCTGGCTTTCTAGGCAGATTGAATCTGTTCCAGGTGTTGTTGTTGATGCCGAAACTGGAAACAAAGTTGGAACGCATGCAGGTGCTCACGCATTTACCGTTGGGCAACGTCGCGGCCTAGCACTTGGGAATCCAACGGGTGATGGTGAGCGTCGATACGTTGTGGACGTTGATGTTAAGAACAATGTTGTAATGGTTGGACCACCAGTTCTTTTAGACATCGACTTAATTGAAACTATTAAGCCACGTTGGGCCGGACCAGTTCCAGCCAGTGGGACCCGAATTCATGTTCAGATTCGAGCACACGGAGATGCATTGCCCGCAACACTTCATATTGGCGATGATGACCTAGTCACAGTTCAGCTTGATGATTATCTTCGCGGCCTAGCAGCTGGCCAAGCTGCAGTTTTTTATGACGGAACCCGTGTGATCGGAAGCGCTACAGTTTCTCGGTCACGTCGATCGGCATCCGTTTAGTGCAACCAGCAACGGTAACTGGAGTCGGTGCGTGGCCAGGAACTGATGTTCATGAAGTTGCAGTAACTATCCGCGACGTCTGTCCTGATTTTCCGCACCTAGCTGAACTCCCAGAGCGTGGTCCGGGCGCCGAAATGATCGGGCGCACTATGGGGTTGATTTCTCAAATCTCCAGTGACTTTTCAGTATCAACGGTTCCTACTGGCTGGCGTCTGACGAGCGCTCGAGGCAAAGACATGTTGCGAGCATCATCATTTATGAGCCATGACTTAGATGAAATTGAAGCGGTATACCAGGGTTACGAAGGTGACTTTAAAATCCAGGTGGTTGGTCCTTGGACTCTAGCTGCCAGCATCGAAATTAGATCTGGTGAGAAGTTACTTCGCGATTTAGGCGCCGTTTCGGATCTTGGCCAGGCATTAATAGGCGCAGTAGAAAGTCACGTTGCCGACGTATCCCGAAGACTGCCGCAGGCACGAATCGCACTTCAATTTGATGAACCGTTGCTTCGAGATGTTTTGCGCGGCTCAGTCCCAACTCAAAGTGGTTGGGCTGCATATGCTGCCGTCGAACCAACCACAGTTGGCGAAACATTGAACGCAGTACGTAGTGCTCATTCAGGCACCACGATTGTTCACAGTTGTGCTGATGAAATTCCATTTGACCTAATTCGCCAATCTGGGTTTTCTGCAATCTCATACGATGTGGCATTAGTCGGAGATATGGCCACCGATTACCTTGGTGAGCAGATTGATGCTGGTGGGTTTGTGATTCTAGGTATCGAGCCATCAACCACAGCCCGCGCCGTAGCTGGAGTCCGACGACTTGGTGGGCGAATCGGGTATTCGGATGAGGACTGGAACTCTCACATAGTTTTATCGCCCCCATGCGACCTAATAGACATGCCACTGTCAGAGGCTCGCGAGAGAATGGAATCATTAAGTGAGGTTTCGCGCGCATTAGTGGAGGTAGATCAGTGAGCATTCCAGCCGCTGCGCGCAAGCGACGTGACGAATTGGTTGAGCTAATTGAACAGGCTCGAACTCAGTACTACAGCCATGACAAGCCAACAATTTCTGATGCGGACTACGACAAGTACTTTGCGGAACTGGTTGAAATCGAAGGCAAGCACCCGGAGCTGGTCAGTGCCGATTCCCCAACTCAAAGTGTTGGTGGTGAAGCCACTGAAGAGTTTGGTGAGTTTGAGCATCCCACAAAAATGTGGAGTCTAGATAACGTTTTTGATGATGCTGAGCTTGATGCTTGGTTTGCCAGAGTTGGTAATCACAATTTCCTATGCGAGTTAAAGATCGATGGCTTAGCGATTAATGCGGTTTATCGAAATGGTGAACTCGAAACTATTGCAACGCGGGGTAGCGGCAGCGTTGGTGAAAATGTAACTGCCAGCTTGGAGTATCTAACTTGTATTCCTCGAAAACTAAAAGCCGTTAAGGGTACAAAGTTTCCTGAACTGCTTGAGGTTAGAGGTGAGGTCTACTTCTCTTTGGCTGAGTTTGATCAAATCAATTTAGAAGTTACTGCAACTGGCCGAACTGCATTTGCAAATCCACGAAATGCTGCAGCCGGAACCTTGCGCCAGAGAATCGATAATCGACTAGAAGCGGTAGCTGAGGCAACCAAGCGAGCCGAAGGAAAGGCCGCAGATTCCAAGCAATCAGCATCACTTGCAAAGCATGTAGAAGAATTAGATCGAGCTAAGGGTGCCCTATCCCGCCTGGGATTGATCGTGCATGGAATTGGTGCCCATGAGGGCTTGGAGATTTCCGCGCAGTCCCATGCGTATGAACTTCTAAAGAGCTGGGGGCTACCAACTTCAGATCGCGTAAAGGTCGTGAAGTCAGTTAAGGAAGTCAAGGAATACATCAAGCATCATGGCGAGCATCGTCACGACATTGAGCACGACATCGATGGCGTAGTTATCAAGATCGACAGCCTCAATGAACAGCAAGAACTTGGCTACACGGCACGCGCACCTCGCTGGGCAATTGCGTTTAAGTATCCGCCAACTGTGGTGCGAACTCGACTGATAGACATTGGCGTTCAAGTTGGGCGGACTGGAAGAATTACACCACGTGCTGCTGTTGAGCCGGTGCTGGTAGCTGGCTCAACTGTTTCATTTGCGACTTTGCATAACGGTTACGAAGTTAAGCGCAAGGGCGTTCTTCTTGGAGATATGATCTTCTTGCGTAAAGCCGGAGATGTGATTCCTGAAATCCTCGGCCCAGTTGTTGAATTACGTGATGGCAGTGAACGCGAATTTGTTATGCCAACTAAGTGCCCAGAATGCGGCAGCAAGTTAGCAACTGAAAAAGAAGATGACAAGGACTTGCGATGCCTAAACACCCGCAGCTGTCCAGCACAACTTCGCGGCAGGCTTGAACATCTTGGCTCGCGCAGCGTGCTTGACATCGAGGGACTTGGCGAAAAGGCAGCGCGCGCTTTACTTGAAGAAAAAGTCATTTCTGATGAAGGTGACTTGTTTGCATTGACTGCCGATGATCTGCAACGAAGCGATTTCTTTGTTAAGGGTGCTAATCGCGAGTTAGCGGAAAATGCAAAGCTGTTGCTAAATCAGTTAGAGATCGCAAAAACCAAGCCGTTGTGGAGATTTATCTGCGCTTTGTCGATGCGCCACATTGGTCCACCGACCGCCCAGGCGCTGACTCGCGAATTCAATAGCCTCGATGAAATAGCGCAGGCGCCTGCCGAGCAGTTGGCACGAGTTGAAGGAATCGGGCAAACGATTGCTGATTCGATCTCACAATGGTTTGCCGAACCTTGGCACCTTGACATTATTCAAAAATGGAAAGACTCCGGAGTAGTACTAGAGCAAGCACAAGTTGAATCCGGACCAATGCCGCTAGCGGGGCTAACAATTGTGGTTACGGGAACCCTCGATGACTTCACACGCGATGGTGCAGCTGAAGAAATCACTAGCCGTGGAGGTAAAGCCTCAGGTTCAGTTTCGAAGAATACTGATTTTGTGGTCGTAGGACCAGGAGCTGGTTCAAAAGAAGCAAAGGCCGTTGAATTAGGGCGCCCAATTTTGGACGAAGCTGGATTCAAGATCCTGCTTGCAGAGGGACCCGAGGCAGCCAAAGCACACTTGGGCTTGAACTAGCGCGAGATTAGGACAACTGTAGTTCCCAATAGAATTAGGTCATGTCCGGAATTTCCCAAGAAGATGTGGCGCATTTAGCCAATCTAGCTCGCATCAATATCCCTGCTGATCAATTAGGTCACTATGCCAAGCAGTTGGACGCAATTTTGAATGCTGTCGCCGAAGTATCAAGCCTTGATACTGCAAATGTTGCGGCCATGAGCCACCCAGTTCCGATGACCAATGTTTTTCGTGAAGATATCCCAGGCGTTTCGTTAACTGCAGAACAAGCGCTTTCTGGGGCACCGGCAGTTGAAGATGAACGTTTTCGAGTGCCACGCATTTTGGATGAGGAGTAAATATGTCTGACCTCATTCGTAAAGATGCATCAGAACTTGCTGGATTAGTTTCATCCGGTAAAGTTTCGGCAGTTGAAGTCGCGCAAGCACATTTGGATCGAATTGCTGCGGTTGATGGCGCAGTTCATGCATTCCTGCACGTGGATACTGAAGGTGCCCTCGCAAGCGCAGCAGCAGTTGATGCAAAAGTAAAAGCCGGCGACAAGCTTTCAGTTCTTGCTGGTGTGCCACTTGGCTTAAAAGACATCTTGGCAACTAACGGACTACCAACAACCTGTGGCTCAAGAGTCCTTGATGGGTGGATTCCGCCGTACGATGCAACCGTTGTAACGAAGTTGCGTGAAGCTGGCGTCGTAATTCTTGGTAAAACTAATATGGATGAATTCGCGATGGGTTCATCGACAGAGCACTCAGCTTTTGGGCCAACCCATAACCCTTGGGATCTAGAACGAATCCCTGGCGGTTCCGGCGGCGGATCTTCGGCTTGTGTTTCTGCATTCGAAGCACCACTTGCAATCGGTACTGACACCGGTGGCTCAATTCGCCAGCCAGCAGCAGTAACTGGTTCGGTGGGTGTGAAGCCAACTTATGGTGGCGTAAGTCGTTATGGAATTGTCGCGCTTGCCTCCTCACTAGACCAAGCTGGCCCTTGTGCTAGAAACGTTTTAGATACCGCATTGCTACACAGCGTGATTGCTGGCCACGACCCAATGGATGCGACTTCAATTAACGCACCGGTGCCGGATGTAGTTGCCGCAGCAAAGCGCGCAGACATTAAAGGTATGAAAGTTGGCATCGTAAAAGAACTTGGTGGCGAAGGTTATCAAGCTGGAGTGCGCACTAGATTTGAAGAAAGCGTTGCACTTATAGAAAGTTTGGGCGCCGAAGTTGTTGAAGTGTCTTGCCCAAGTTTCCCAGCCGCATTAGCTGCTTACTATTTGATTCTGCCAAGTGAAGCATCAAGTAACTTGGCCAAGTTCGACGGAATTCGTTTTGGAAACCGTGTTGGTGACGATGGCACGAAGTCAGTAGAGCAAGTTATGAGCGAAACTCGGGCAGCAGGATTTGGATCTGAAGTTATTCGCCGAA
>JAIOWT010000055.1 GCA_021742025.1 Candidatus Nanopelagicales bacterium | reverse complement strand
GCCATGTCGCAAAGATCCATGATGATTTGGAAATGGGTATGAGGTGGCCAACCAACGTTAACTTCTTCGGTACCCATAGTGGCGATTTGCTGGCCAGATTTTATTTCCTTACCAACGGATAGCCCATCTAATGAAGCGCGTGAAAGGTGGGCGTAAAGGGTATGGAACTTAACGCCTTGATCGGTCTGGTGTTCCAACACAATCATTGGACCGTTGTCTAGGTGCGCAGTGTTGTCATGGAATAGGAAGACTTTGCCATCAAGAGCTGCATAAACCGGAGTGCCAGCGGGTGCGAACAAATCAACAGCCAAGTGCACTGTGCGAGATTCTTTACCTTCGTCAACAAAGAAGTCCGATTCATAAACATTGCGATCTTCGCAGTAATGGCCAATTGCCACATCTGCGCCTGCTGATTTCATCTCAGCCTCGATGGCTTCCCAAGAGCGAGCAATGTTCTTGTTTTCACCCGACCAGTCCAACCAAATCTTTTTCGCATCTGCAAACGGTGGCATGACAACATCGGAAATCTTGGCATCAGTTGTTGCTAGCCACTGGCGAACATGGCGACTGTCTGGATGAGCATCGTAACCACAGGCATTACGCAACCGGTAATGAGACAAGCGATCCGATACTGAAGTCAATGCAGGCAACAAGGAACGGAAGAAATCTTGCGAGATTGATAAGTATTCATTATTGGGATCTGCAGCTAATTGCTTGTGGGCCATAACAACACTGGTGGCTACCCGTAAACAAATTAGATCAAACAAAACTTCAAGTTCGGCAGGGGAGAGCGCCGATACTTCGTGATAACCACGCACGATGGCATAGATACTGGCAACTGGATCGTTAGCATCAAGTTGATACGCGCACCCAACAGCCAGTCCGCATACCCGCGGCGCATAAATCAAGTCGCCAAAATCAATTAGTCCAGAAACTGCACCCTTGGAAACAACTACGTTGTTGTCGTTTGCATCGTTATGAATTAATTGATGTGGAAGTGCTAATACTTTTGCAAGCGTCCTGTTGGCAATCCGATCAAAGATTGTGGAAACTTGGGCGCAAAGTTCGGCATCTTGGATTAGTGCAATATCAGCAATCAGTTCTTTTGCCTGCAGCGCATTCCATCCAAATGGCTGATCCAAAGTGGCTCGGAAGTTAGTGCAATCTACGGTGGCCAACTTCGAATCCACGGTTGCAATTAATCTGCCCAGCTGGGACTTATGACTTTCGCCTAAGTCTTGTGACTGTGACCATAGGTCGCCATCAATCCACGTAAGCATTCGCGCAAATCTACCTTCGCCGATGTCCACGATAAGTTCCCCGGAATCCGCTGGGACGGTAGTTGGTGTCTGGAACTTATCAACCTGCTCGAGAACTGCAAGAGCAGATTGCTGGATCTGAATCTGTGAAACTTCTTCGCTGCTATGGATTTTGAGCACGAATTTTCCGTGCGTGGTGGTCACCAAGAAGTTTGGATTTCGCTCACCTGCCAACTCTTTAATGTCACCGGACTTACTAAAGAATTTCGCTGCTACGTCACTTGCGGTATCAAGATCCATGCCTCAATGCTAGCGATTTGCCTGTAACTGCGGTGTTACAACTGTGTTTCAATACCCCTGCATTAGGCTTTGGTAATGATCAGCAGTGACGCAGTTAAGTGTCAAAATGTCTGACACCAAAACAAACAAGCATGCTGGTCGATCTGTCGGTCTTTCGCTCCTGGGAAACGGTCTGGCCGGAACCGCAGGCACAGTTGCCGCAATTTATGCGATAAACACTCCTTCGCCAGTAATCGGATTTGTGCGCTTATTCATTGGCGCAATTACGCTACTTATGCTTGCTCCATTCTTGGGAGGCAAACTCAGTCAGTTACCTCGACTGATTACTCGTCCAGGTGTTTGGATTATGGGTGCGAGCTCAGCTTCGTACCAAGTCTTTTTCTTTGCTTCAGTTGATCGAACTGGAGTAGCAACTGCGGCATTGATCACAGTTGGCTGCATTCCAGTATCGGCGGGAATAGTCGGCTGGATTTTCTTGCGCGAACGTCCAAGCAAAATTTGGTACATATCAACTGCCATTGCAATTTCAGGTTTGGTGATCGCCTCACTTGGGGAACTTCAAACTAATGATGCAACGGGACTAATCTTTGCCGTTATTGCAGGATCCGGCATCGGTGCATACATAAATGCGGCAAAAATTGAAGTCCGTGCTGGGGGACATTCATCTCAGCTTCCAGGAATGGCTTTCTTGCTTGGTTCAATTGGACTGTTCTTTGTTGTGCGAAGTGACTTACTGCAGATGGAGTGGACTACGCAAACTATCTTGCTTGCTGTCTACCTTGGCGCAGTAACTATGGGTATTGCTAATGGCATCCAGATGTTAGGTCTACGGGGAATCAGTCCAGGTGTTGCTTCGACAATGATGCTGGCTGATCCAGTTACTGCAGCCGTGCTTGGCGTAGTTGTCTTAGGTGAAGCAGTGACCCTTAATGGCACGGTTGGACTCATCTTGGTAGTGATTGGATTGGCTATGCAGAGTTTTTCTGCAAGTGACGAAAGTGTTCATACTAAGTAATAGTTGCTCCAAATCCTGACTCAGAAAGTGGGGTGGGTCGGGGCCACCAAATCAAGCATTTACCTGAGGATCAACCCTGCTAACCACTGCTGACTCAACTCCAAGTGCGGATCCATTTGTTGTGAGTCTGTAAGAGAGGCTGAACACTTTCTCATCACTTGTGACGCTGACTTCTTGCGTAATTGTGTTGTCTCTAATAGTGCACGCGTTGAATTGATATCCCTTGTTTTCAATCAGCATCGGATATTGTGCGTCAATCACCAGGATGAAGTCTTCAACGGAGACGTTGGATTGAAAATTCTCCGAAGCAAAGGTGTAGGCCAACTTCCAGTCTTTCTCAGCCAAGGCATCAATCTGACTTGAAATATGTTTATTGACCAGGTCGGCCTGCGCACCCGTGCAATCACCATCAGCAAGATCCGCTAGGGGGGCTTTCTGTGAACAACCCACTAGCAACAACCCCGCTGCACAAGCTGCAATGATCCTTCGCATATCGAAAGCCTAGATGCAATGACAAGGACTGTCTCTTTGGAATCGCATGTATTGCTCTCATTGAATCAACCTTGAGAGCACTAGATCGTGGCATTTCGTAGTAGTGGGGCGGGTCGGGCTCGAACCGACGACCCACGGATTATGAGTCCGATGCTCTGACCAACTGAGCTACCGCCCCCAGAAACACCAGTCTATTGGGTCGGTGTTGCGATTGGAATTTGGATTTCGTTTCTACGCAAGAACGATGGGGTCCAAGGTGGATCAAATCGAGCATACCTAGGGGCACTGACTTCAGTCATTCCATTTTGAATCAGTTGTTCTCGCAATTGAGTCAATTGGCGTTGGTATGCACTCTCGGTCCAACGACCTGTGAATCTCGCAACTGCTATCAATTGCTCAGGCATCTCCCGAAGAGAGACCTTTGAGTTTGTTGGTAACGGTAAGTCATCAAGAGTCATGCCTGCAGGCATAACAAAGCTGACAAGCTGCAAATCCTTTGATGACTCTTGAATCACTGGCGATGTCATCGCAATCTTGGTGGATGAATTTTCAGACGTTGATTCTTGAATCACGGGGGAGGTCATAGCAATTTTTGTGTTGGGCTCATTGCTTCCTGAGATGTAACCAATTAGTGAGCGAAACGCTATGCTGCCTGCAGTTTGGAAGTCTGCTGAAACCGTGACATCAGCAAATACACAGGCCTCGTACCGGCGAACTTCAAACTTTGGGAAGCTGCGTTCAACGGTGTATTTCTGTTCCTCGGTCATACTTTAAATCTAGGTTAAGTTCGTTGGTCCTGAAACCACATTTAACGTTTGATTGAGCTAATAACCCTAAAGTCATCAGTGACAATGCCATGAACACCAAGCTCTAGTAACTTTGCAGCCTCATCCACCTGATTGATAACCCAGACGTGAATGTCGATCCCAGCGCGAATGCAGGTTCGAACAAATCTTGGGGTTACAACTTCAAGGCCGTACTGACGCCTTGGAACCATGGCATTTAGTTTGTGTGATTTTGAATCCCGTGGAGTTATGCCAGACATGACTTGAACAACTTCAAAAGGAGTCAGCGCAGATCTGAAGTGGGGAAGTTCCTTGCGGATCGTTAGGGTGCGAGCGCGCGAGAATGATCCGTTGACAATATCCATGTTGGGAAAATTCCTCAACACCTCTATCCCGGGATGCAATACGTCATCTGACTTAAAGTCAATCGAAACTTTAGCGGTCGGGTAGTTGGAAAGAAACTGCTCAAGGGTTACCCATGGATGCAGGCCGTCGATCGGATGTTCTTGCAGTTCACTGAGCGTCAAGTCTGCAATCTCAAGTTCAACCCCAGAGATTCGCTTTATGCCTGAGTCGTGGGTTAGTACTACTTGGTGGTCTTTAGTTTTTCGAATATCAATTTCGAAGTTCGTGATCCCAGACATCCAGGCAATATCGAATGCGCGTTCGCAATGCTCTGGTTCTGGTCGACCTCGGTGTGTCCAAATTGTGAAATTTGAGTTTTCGATCACGCTGCAGGCGTCAATTCGTGCCACGCATTCTTTCGGGCAATTCGCGCTAATTCCGAGTTTGGATTAACAACGTATGGTGTGCCCACGGATGCCAAGAGTGGCAAATCATTTAGGGAATCGCTGTAGGCAAATGATTGGGTTAAGTCGTAGGAGCGAATCGAAGCCAATTCCTTCGCAGCTTGGGCTTTATGTGTTCCCTTGAGTAACTCACCATCTAGGCGCCCGGAGTAGGTGCCTTCTAAAATCTCGCTCTTTGTGCCAAGCGCGCCAGTCATGCCGATCTTTTGGGCAAGTGTGGTTGCGATTTCAATAGGTGCATCAGTTAACAACCAAGTGTCATGGCCATTGCGCTTGTGCTCGTGAACTTGGCTTAAGACTTGGTGATTGATCTTGTAATTGAGTAACCGATTAGCAATGGCTTCACATTCTTCAAGGAATTGTGATTGCCGGCTGCCTTGCAAGAATCTAAAGGCCTTATGGATCTGTTGCTCAATGACTAAATCTGACTTGGATTTTTTCCCTCTAAGCCTTGAGTTCTTGAGCTTGAAGCTTGAAATGTTTCGCCAAGATAACTGGCCACATTCAGACAGGCTTTGAATAAAGTGACCCAGGGAAGTGCCTTGAATCAGGGTGTTATCAAGGTTGAAGAACGCTACTGGCTTAGGTTCGGTTGTCACGTTCTTAGGGTTGACCATCAACCTAAATTTGTTAGCGAAATTAGGTAAATGTCGCATTAACATAAGTCGAACGAGATTCCATTAAGTCACAATTAATTAAGGTGACATTAACCCAAGCGAACCCTTAACAATAACTTAACTTCAATATAACTAGGGTGTGAGAATTCTTATTGCGACTGAGTCCTTTTTGCCGCGTTCCAATGGAGTTACTAACTCTGTTCTTAAGGTTGGCACCAACCTAAAAAACATGGGACATGATGTGCAGATCTTGGCTCCCGGAAAAGGGCCATTTGAAATTCAGGGACTAAATGTTGATCGCGTTCCTTCAATTTCCATTGATTCATTAGCACAAGTGGACTTCCCAACAATTCGCGTGAAAGAAATTGCAAATCGCATCAATCGGTTTCAACCAGACGTATTGCATTTGGCTTCACCATTCTTGCTTGGCGACCAAGCTAGGCGAGTTGCCAAGCAATATCAGATTCCTTCAGTTGCAATATTCCAAACCGACGTCGCAGGCTTCGTGAATCACTATGGCCTTTCCAGAATTAGCACATTAGTCGAGCGACGAATTCGAAAGATTCATTCAACTGTTGATTTGAATCTTGCTCCTTCGACACATTCCAAGGCGTATCTAGAAAATCTAGGTATCGGAAACATCAAAATTTGGGGTCGCGGTGTGGACACGGGCCAATTCAATAACTCATACCGCAGTGAAACATTGCGTCAGAGTTGGGGCGCAGATGAAAACACGATTGTTGTTGGCTTTGCCGGACGCTTAGCGCCGGAAAAATGCGTGGAGAACTTACGCATCCTTCACAATTTGGAGTCACGAGCTGGCAAAAAAGTTCAGTTAGTGATCATCGGAGATGGACCTAGCCGAGAGAGATTGGCAAGCCACCTTCCGTATGCCAGATTCACAGGTCACTTAAGCGGCGAGCAATTGGGCCAAGCCATGGCATCCCTGGACGTCATGGTTACCACTGGTGAAAAAGAAACTTTCTGCCAAGTAATTCAAGAAGCAATGGCTTGCCAGGTGCCGGTAGTAGCGCCTGCAACAGGTGGACCACTTGATTTAGTCGAGCCAGGATTCAACGGGTATCTCTATAAGCCAGGTTCACTTGATGAACTGCGTAATGCCGTGCAGACTCTGATCGATAACCCACAGCAAATTATTACGTTCGGTCAAAACGGCGAAAACATGGTGCGAAACCGCACGTGGCTTTCTCTAACGGAATCAATCATTGGCCACTACGAAACTGCAATATCAAACTTCCAAGAAAACTCCCGCAGTTCATTGGCCGCTTAACTATGCGAATAGCTCACATTGCAAACATGTATGGGCCTAAAAGCGGTGGCCTTCGAAC
>JAIOWT010000054.1 GCA_021742025.1 Candidatus Nanopelagicales bacterium | reverse complement strand
TTGATAAGGGTTCATTCGAAAGCTTGGCAACAGTAATTACGGAGATGCTAGATAACCGCGAACAGACGCATCAGTATGGGAACGCAGGTCGCACCTGGGTGCTAGAGAATCGCACTTGGAGTAAAAACGCCAAAATCGTGCAAGAGGTTTACGAAAAACTGCTTGCTAAGTAATAGCCAAGGCTCAGATTTGCAAGATGATAGGGTTTAAAAGTGAACAAGTCGGGCAAAAACTCCACGAAAAGTGGCGCTGAGGAAGTCCCAGTTCCCGAACCATTCAAAGCTGGTTTACCTAATCTTCCTAAGTACTTTCGCGACATTTGGGCGAGACGTGAATTCGCCATAGAGCTTTCCAGAGCGAACTTGCGATCCCAGGAAGCATCAACGTTTTTTGGTCGCATGTGGCTGATTATCAATCCGCTATTTCTAGGAACCGTCTACTTCGTCCTGGTTTCGATCATTTCAAACGGCGCTCATAGTGGCGCTGACTATATGGCTCACCTCTTGGCTGGGTTGTTCGCCTATCAATTCTTTTCCCAGTCCATGATTAATGGCTCCCGAAGCGTGCTTGGGGTTGGGAAGCTAGTGATCAACCGATCATTCCCCCGCTTGATTCTTCCGATCTCCTCAGTTTTGATCGCACTGTATAGATTCCTGCCTTCGATCTTTGTCTACTTTGCTTTCCACTTGATTACTAAGCAGCCGTTGAGCGTTAACCAGCTTTATGCGATTCCTGCGTTCCTTATGATTTTCGTATTCTCAATCGGTGTTGCCACATTGTTGGCCACTATGCAGATTTATTTCCGCGATCTAAGGTCGTTCCTTCCGTACGTCAGTCGAATCTTGCTATATGCAACCCCAGTTTTGTATTACGCAGATGCAATTCCTGAGAATCTGCAATTTCTAAAATATGTCAATCCACTGTTTGGAATGTTTGGTGCTTGGGGCGAAGCGTTAGTGCGCGGTGGCGTCCCTGAAACTTCACTGTGGGTTTCTGGTTTGATTTGGAGCCTTGGAACATTCTTCCTTGGCATATTTGTTTTCTTATCCAGGGAGCGTGAGTTCGCTGTCCGAATTTGATGACGCAGATCAAGATGATTTAAGAGCGCCAAAACTTGAGAAAGAGAAAACTCAAGACAGCGCGATCAAGGTTGAGAACTTAAGCCTGACCTACCGCACTACGTTTACTAAAAATCAAACGCTTCGATCTGCGCTGCGCGATCTGCGTCACCGTGAGCGAAATGTTCACACTGTCGAAGCTTTGAAGAATGTTAGTTTTGAAATTCCACACGGCACAGTCCTTGGTGTAATTGGTCAAAATGGTGCTGGTAAGTCCAGTTTGCTTCGAGCCTTAACCGGAATCATGCCGCCAACAGCAGGACGGATTGAAGTTCGTGGTCGAATCAGTACATTACTCGCTCTTGGTGTGGCATTTAATTCTGAGTTGTCCGGGACTGAAAACATTTTGCTTGCCGGATTAGCAAGTGGCATGACGCGCGACGAAGTAGCAGAGACGCGTAAAGAGATTATTGATTTTGCCGAGATTGGTGACTTCATAGATTTGCCAACCAAGACTTATTCTTCTGGCATGAACCAGCGTTTGGCCTTTAGCGTTGCGGTGCACATGAACCCTGACATTTTGCTGATTGACGAGGCGCTGTCTGCAGGTGATGCGAAGTTCAAGACAAAGGCCCAAGAGAAGATGCAAGAGCTGATGAAGTCAGCTCGTACTTTGGTCTTGGTTTCACATGGATTGAATTCGATTCTTGATTTATGTAATGACGCAATCTGGCTGGAAAAGGGTCAGCTCAAAATGCATTCAGATCCTAAGTCTGTCGTTGACGCCTACTCGGAATTTGTGAAGGTTGGTAAGTCCGCACCAGCCATGCTCGAAGATCTCTAGATTTCTCTTACTACTAGCAAGACAAGCGATTAATCTGTTTCTTTTTCGTATCGCATATCCTAGGCTTAGTGTTATGAAGCGCTTCTCAATTTTACTTTCCATTGTTCTGATTGGATCAACCCTTTGCGCTATACCGGCAAATGCCACAGGTGAATTGGCAGCAAATGGGTTGACTTGCACCATTGTCGGAACTGAAGGAGATGACGAATTAGTTGGGACTGGCTACGGGGATGTAATTTGTGGTCTCGGCGGTGACGATGAAATTGATGCTGGCGCTGGTGATGACGTGGTTGATGGTGGATCGGGTGATGACTTCATCGAATTAGATTCAGGCGATGACTATTCCTTTGGCGGACCAGGCGCTGACAAGCTTTTCGGTGGCGATGGTCGCGATGCCCTATTGGGTGGAAACGATAACGACTCGTTGCTCGGTGGAGCAGGCGTCGATGACCTTGATGGTGAAGCAGGAATTAACTATTGTGACATTGGAGCGGGCGAATCTACAGATAACTGTTACTTTGATCAAGGCGGACCGAAACTCGTTTCGGTGACGGTCCTAAACCCAACAATTGATACATCAAAGTCAGATCAAATTTTTGTTCTTCGCGCAAGAGTTGATGATGTCGGAACGGGAGTCGCTGGATTTAGTATTCAATTCGATCCACATAATTTCGATGGTGGCAGGAGCATCCTCTTCAGAATTGATACACCCTACATAAATGGGAATTTTGGACAAATAGACAATGGCTCGTGCTCGGGCGTAAGTGCGACAGATCCGAATAGTCAACTTAGTCACAACCATCAAAGCAGTTGGTGCCTAGTTTCTGGTGATCGATTCAGCGGAGTCTACGAAGTGAAGGTTCGCATCCCTAAGTACACGCCAAAAATGACTTGGAAAGTTCTTGGCTTTAGTGGTCAGGACTTCGCTGGAAACCAGAGTGGATACGATTCCGATGCCCTAGTCGCTAAAGGTTTACGCCTCACTATCAAACAAAAAGGTAAAGGCGATTCATTCAAGCCGACGCTTGGTGCTGTTGCAGTCATGACAAAGTCGATCAACACCCAAGAAAGCAATGCCATCGTTAACCTACGAGTTGCATTTAAAGATAAAGGTATTGGAGTTAAAAACTTCCAAGGTCTTTTTGTTATGGGCGACGATTACGAAAAGACTATCAACTTCAATTTCGAGTCTTTCAATTCTATGAATTCATGTGTCAATGGAGTTGCAGCTGACCCAACAATTCCGAGTTCAGGTACTTCATGCTTAATGGCAGGTAACCACTTAGGTGGGGTAATCGATTTCAAAATCCTGGTTAGAAAACTTTCTCCCAAAGGAACATACAAACTCGATAGCATGATTATTTACGACCAAGGCGGTAACACCACGGGTTACGGTAACGGTGGAAAGAAGTTTGCGAAGAATCAAAAAGGGTCAATTAAACAAGTTGGGAAAGGTGACGATTCCGCACCAAAAATCACTTCAATTACGCCTTTGACCCCAAATGTTTCAACTGGATCGGGTTCAGCAGAAGTTAGGATCCAAGTCGCTGTAAAAGATAACTTAGCTGGAGTCTCTCAGCTTGATGTTTCGCTAGAAAGAAGAAAAGGGAAAACGCTTAGTGGATTCAGTTTCACATTTCGTGCGAATGAGCAGAGCTGTGGACCAGGCGGACATGTTGCCCCATCAACTAATTCTGGATACGGCACAGCGGTTGGTTGCTTAGTTTCGGGCAATTTGAATAATGGCGTTGTTGAAATGATTGCCGTATTACCCGCTCACCTAGCCAAAGGTAAATACACCGTATCGGGAATTAGTGCAACGGATGCTGCTGGTAATGGAGGCGGAACCACTGCAAAGAAATTTAGCAAAGTTACAATTACAAACGGATAACTTCATTATTTCGTTTGTTTTTGGCCATTTAGTAGTCTGTATTCACCTGGCCCCGTAGCTCAGGGGATAGAGCAGTGGTTTCCTAAACCATGTGCCGCATGTTCGAATCATGCCGGGGCCACTTAAACCAAAAGTGAATTCAACTAACAACCAGATTTGAAGCAGGAAATCCCTGGACTGACCGATGAATCGGGGTTGCCCGATGCCTTTGGTTTCACCGTAACCACGATAAGCGATCTGGCCTTTCCACCTTTACCGTCAGAAACGCTGTAATGAATTGCAAACTTTCCATCCCAATCTTTAGGTGGCGCGTAGGTGACGATGTCGCCAACAATGCTGGCTTGTCCGTACTTCACTTTTCCAAGCTTGATTCCTATGGAATCCCCATCGACATCCGATACCTGTGGCGCTAAGGAAAACTGGATTGCCTTGCCTCCGGCCACTGCGGATACATTCGCAACTTTTGCTCGTGGCTTGTGGTTAACATAAAGTTTCGTCGTTGATGTGTCATTCGCAGGGTTTGCATCTGTTGCACCCAAACTAGTTTCACTGGTTGCCCAAACCGTCAGCCAAGAAGTAGTGCGAGCAGGCTTTATCAAGAGTTCTAATTGAGCCGCTTCCCCCACTGATAGCGGATCAGAACTAGTAACACCAAGCGCGGCAGCTGAGCAAGTCATTGCGGTTGCCGAAGTTTTGGAACAACCTGTGGGCATAGTTGCCAGTGTTAACTTCGCACCATCTTGAGCAGCTAACTTCAAGACCGGCGCAGGATCAGCAGTTGGACCAAGGTTAGTAATCGATGCAGTCAGCGTTGCACTTTTGCCAGCCTGGATGTAATCCTTTGCAAACTCAATGGTCGTCGTTAAGTCCGTGTTCAAAGGTCCGTATTTGATCGTGACAGATTCAGAGATTGCGCGTTGGGTTCCGAATGGGCCGTCATAAGTGGAGGTTGCATAGTTTTCGAAAAATCCAGGTGATGCTTGGGAAGTCCCATTGATCGTGCCGCTAATTGTGAATGAAGCCGACGCGCCTGCTGCCAGGGAATCTAGTTTCTTGCAAATGGTTTGCGGTGTCGACGTTGCACAATCGGTGCCAGTGGAAGTTACTGATGCCAAGTCAGCGGGAAGCTCATCGAATACTTGAACGTTTGTTGCATCTGATTGACCATTGTTAGTGGCGGTGATTCGGTACTCGATAAGGTCGCCGGCTTCAACGGTGTTGGGACCTGCTCCCGACAATGACGAAACAACTTTCGTGAGTGTTATGTCTGGCGATGTTATCTCCACACTCAAGGCCAGTCCGCTGATGAAGTAAACATCTGCTGATGCTGAAGGCCACAATTTCGCTGAGGTCACATTTTGACTCAATCCATTGACCATCGAAATCTGATCAACATCAATGCCAAAAGTATTCCTGGAACGGCTTGGATCGCTGTTGTTGAGATACGGATTGTGTATTCCGGAGTTAGAAATTGTGCTGTTTGCGATGTTGTTGTCAGGATTGACTTGATCTGCAATCACCACGCTGGCTTTGGAATCGACCAGTGCGATTGAATCAGTTTTGGAACTGGCATCACCATCGAATGCCACGAATCCAAAATCTGCCAGCACGTTACCTTTCGCAGCGGTGCGGAAGTTATTGAAGATAAATTCATCGTCTTGAATCATAGATTCTTGCGCAAAACCTTTATAGATGGTTATCGCACGCGGACTTGAGTCCGGATCTTTATAGGCAACGAGTATCCCCCAACCTGCAGCTTTATCCAGACCGAGTGTGGTTTGAATGTTTGCAACCGAGATCAGCATCGTTTGATGCGGCCCGGCCACTGTCCAGTTCTGACTCGTGCTTGCAAACCTGGCGGTCACATCCGCACTAGCTCGATACTGCCCCAAGTTACTCTGGGCATTTACTTGGTAGACATCACTTGGAGCAGCCGTTGTTAGGCAAGTTGCGGAACTTGCGCAAGATTCACTGCCTAAGGCAAAAAATACTTCGTTCTTTTTCGTTGGGTCAGGCGCAGCAGAATCACCAGAGTTAAGCCGCAGACTCCCACCCCAGAACAATGTCGCGTGCACGATTTCTGAATTGATTGGGACGGTTAAAACTCCTTGAGAGGAATTGAAAACACTCGAAGAAGAAACGTCACTGAACGCAGTTTTCAAATTCGTCATTACAAAGTCGTCATTGTTCAACTTCGTACCTTTGCGTTGCCTTGCATCTTGGCAAAGACTGGCGTTAGTTCCGGATGTAGTGGAACAGGTTAAAACGCTGTTGCCCGTAGATGCGAAATTTCCATTTAGCGTGCCTTGGTGTGCGATCGACATTTCCTGCAGCACAACTGGATGAGCTGGGGGCACATTCATGGCCAGCGTCAAAACGCTAACCATCGAAAGGGTTACTAATAAGGACAGTTTTCTAGTCAGATGAAAATTCATCCTGGCCACCTTGTCATCGGTGCTGTCTCCCGTGCAGCAACGATGCTTTATAGCCTAAATCTGAACTTGCTTTGGATTCAAGCAAGACTTTGAAAAAATTAGTGAGAATTAATCGACTAATTCAGGGTTTGTTGTTGGTAGCAAGTTCTCATCGATCGTGATCGGTAGCTGCGGTGGGTTTGCCTTTAACTTTTCAAGCTCGGCAGTTTTGGCTTTGATCTCTCGTAAGGCTGGCGCGTTGATCGCCTCGATTGGGACCCGGCCATATGTAGGGGTGCCCCAGATATCAATTTTGGCGACTCTTCGACCTGGTCTAGGTGAGTCCCACATTTTGCCATCGCCAGCATAGATCGCAACGTGATGCACGCCTGCGCTATTGGCCCAGAACATTAAGTCGCCTGGCTTACGTTCCTTGGCGCTGATCTTGTCAGCCCAGTTGTATTGCGCGGACGCAACACGAG
>JAIOWT010000053.1 GCA_021742025.1 Candidatus Nanopelagicales bacterium | reverse complement strand
CATGCCAGTTGCCATTGGATCTAAAGTGCCAGCATGGCCAACTTTGCGAGTGTTGAATAACTTACGCATCTTGGCAACGACATCGTGGGAAGTTGGACCAGCTGGTTTGTCGACTAGAACAATGCCTTCAACGTTCATTGAGTTCATGGCGCTTTCTAAGAATTGCTTACTGCATTTAATGACTCAATCAACTCTGAGACAGTTTGATCTAGATCACCAGTTGAGCTGTATCCAGAGGCGTACTTGTGTCCACCGCCACCCAATTGATTTGCCAGGGAGCCGACGTTAACCGTGGTCTTACTTCGAAGCGAAACTTTCCAATGCCCATCATCGGCTTGCTTTAACACTGCTGCTACTTCGGCCTCAGAAGTTTTTCGGAGCGCTTCGATAACTCGCTCAACTGCCAACTCGTCTAGGCCAGGTCGCTGTTCAATTGAAACTGAGGTGTAGACAAGCCCTAAACCATTTGCTGCATCTGGAATCAGACGTGCTCTGCTAACTGCTTCACCCATCATGACAAGTGCTGCTAGCGGTTCATCATCAAACAAAAGTCGGGACAATTTGGCGCCATCGATACCGGTATCAAGCAATCGAGCTGCTGTCCGTAGCGTGTGAGAAGTAGTTGACTGATACTTAAAGGAACCTGTGTCAGTGGTTAAACCTGAATATATGGCGCCAGCTATTTCCTTAGTAACGGTCAGTTCGAGTCGATCAATTAGTTCGAGGATGATTTCAGCTGTTGCAGCAGCCTTTGGGTCAACTAAGTGAATCGTGCCAAATCCCGTGAAGGAGGGATGGTGATCAATTGCAATGGAAACTGCAGCATCTTCCAAAATCAACTTTGCAGAACCCAAGCGTGCATCCGATGAAACGTCACATGAGATCACGAGATCAACGGGGTATAAGTCCTCAGGCGCACAAACTAGTTCGATGCCTGGCAAAAAACTTAGTGAAGATGGTGTTTTGAAGCCAGGTTCACCAACGGTTACCTGAACACTCTTTCCTGCGCTTTGCAAGGCGAGTCCCAAGCCCAGCGCAGAACCTAACGCATCAGCATCAGGTGTGACGTGCGCAAGCAGCAGTACGCTTTGGGATTCTGAAATCGCAGAAACTGCTTTGTCCCACTCGGGTACGGCTGAAAAATTTGGCATACGAACTACTCGGAAGCAGGTTCTGATTTGCGGTATGGATCGGAATCACCGGCGTAACGAGCTTGAGCTGCTTGCTCGTGAACTGCCTTATCTGCAATTGCAGCTTCTTGAAGCAAGTCATCAATTACGCGTACATTTTCTGGCAATGCATCACGAATGAATTCAACAGTAGGCGTGAACTTAATTCCGGTTCGCTTACCGATTTCGCTACGAACCAATCCCTTGCTTGAATCTAAGGCTGCGGCCGAACTTGTGGCTTCAGCTTCATCGCCAAACACTGTGTAGAAAACTGTAGCTTCGCGTAAGTCGGCAGATACTCGAACGCTAGTTACTGTTACGAAGCCAAGGCGTGGGTCCTTAACTTTCATCTCTAAGGTTTCTGCAACGATCTCTTGGAACCGCTCGCCCAATTTACGTGCTCTTGCTGCATCTGCCATTTCGAGCTCCTTTATTTCAAATTAGGAAAATTTCAATTCCGAAAAATAGTGCGCAGTATTAACTGCGCACTATTTCGCGCATTTCGAAGGTTTCGATGATGTCGCCAACCTTGATGTCATTAAACGATCCAAGTCCGATACCGCACTCGAATCCTTCACGAACCTCAGTTGCGTCATCCTTGAAGCGACGCAAGGTGTCGATAGATAGATCCGCTTGGACGACTGCCCCATCGCGAACCAATCTGGCTTTGGCTTTGCGTTTGATTTCGCCATTGAGAACCATGCAACCTGCAATGTTTCCGAACTTGCTGGAGCGGAATACGTCACGAACTTCGGCAGAGCCCAGTTCAGCTTCTTCGTATTCAGCCTTACGCATGCCCTTCAGCGCAGATTCAATGTCGTCGATTACGCCATAGATGACGTTGTAGTAGCGGATCTCAACATTTTCCCGATCAGCCAAGTCGCGTGACTTACCTTCTGGGCGAACGTTGAATCCGATGATCATTGCATCAGATGCCGCAGCCAAGGAAACGTCGTTTTCAGTGATCGCACCCACACCACGGTGAATGACTCGCAAAATAACGTTCTCGTCGTCAACATCAATGTTTAGGAGGGCATCTTCAAGAGCTTCGACCGAACCGGAAACGTCACCCTTGATGATGATCTTGAGTTCAACAACTTCACCCTTTTCAAGCGCCTTAAGTACATCTTCCAAAGTGTGGCGTCCACGTCGAGCAGCCAGTTCGGCATTTCGTTCACGGGCACCGCGCGATTGAGCGATCTGGCGAGCGATTCGATCCTCGGCAACAACTAAGAAGCTGTCACCAGCACTTGGAACCGAAGTAAGTCCAAGAACCTGGACTGCACGGGCAGGTCCAGCCTCCTTAACCGCTACGCCATTTTCATCCATCATTGCGCGGACGCGACCGAATGCGTCACCAACAACAATGGAATCTCCCGGACGAAGTGTTCCGCGCTGAACCAAGACTGTGGCAACTGGGCCACGACCGCGGTCGAGGTTGGCTTCAATTGCAACACCCTGGGCATCTTGCACAGGGTTAGCACGAAGATCGAGACCAGCGTCTGCAGTGAGCAAGATGGAATCAATAAGTTCGTTGATGTTTAAGTTGTTTTTCGCGGATACGTCAACAAATATTGTGTCGCCACCATACTCTTCGGGAACTAATCCGTATTCAGTTAGTTGACCGCGAACCTTTGTTGAGTCAGCGCCTTCTTTATCGATTTTGTTAACAGCGACAACGATTGGAACATTTGCTGCCTGCGCATGATTCAAAGCTTCAATTGTTTGTGGCTTAACACCATCGTCAGCTGCCACAACCAAAACGGCAATGTCAGTAACTTGAGCTCCACGAGCACGCATAGCAGTGAATGCCTCGTGGCCAGGAGTATCGATAAACGTAATCGCACGTTCTATACCTTCGTGAACGTGATGAATTTGGTAAGCACCAATGTGCTGAGTGATTCCACCGGCTTCACGTTCGATTACGTTGGTTTGGCGAATTGCATCAAGCAATCGAGTCTTACCGTGATCAACGTGGCCCATAACAGTTACAACTGGTGGGCGGATAACTAAGTCCTCATCCTCACCTTCGTCACCGAACTCTAGATCGTAAGACTCGAGTAATTCACGATCTTCATCTTCTGGCGAAATGATTTGAATTTCATAATTCAATTCCGCACCGAGAAGTTGCAAGGTTTCTTCGTTTACTGACTGGGTGGCAGTAACCATTTCGCCCATCTTGAAGAGAATTTGAACTAGCGAGGCTGGCTCAGCATTAATTTTGTCGGCAAAATCGCTAAGTGATGATCCACGCGCAAGACGAATTGCATCGCCGCGACCCATCGCCACAGATGAACCGCCTGTGACCGGAGCCATCATGTTGTCGAACTCTTGACGCTTTGCGCGCTTTGACTTTCGACCCTTTGAAGGACGACCGCCAGACTTACCAAACGCACCTGCTGTGTTGCCACGACCACCAGTAGAGTTAGGTCGACCACCTGGTCTGCCACCTGGCGCACCACCTGGTGCTCCACCTGGTGCACCCGCACCCGCAAATCCACCACCGGCACCGGCTGGACGAGGTCCACCGAAGCCGCCTGGACGATCTCCACCTGGACGATCTCCACCTGGACGATCTCCACGACCTGGTCCGCCAAAGCCGCCTGGACGATCTCCACCTGGGCGAGGTCCGCCAAAACCGCCGGGACGATCTCCGCCGGGACGATCTCCACCTGGACGACCAGGTCCGCCTGGACGTGCACCGGCCGGACGAGGAGCTCCAGTTACACCGCCGCCGGGACGAGGTCCTGCGCTTCCTGATGTGAATGGATTGTTTCCCGCACGAGGTGGGCGCGGTGCTGAAGTAAATGGGTTGTTACCTGGGCGCGGCCCGCCTGGTCGAGGACCAGGTGTTGCACCAGCTGTCGGACTTACTGGAGCTGCTGGTGTTTCGGCTACTGGAGCTTCTGAAACTGGAGCCTGGGTAGTGGCTGCGCTTGCAATAACTTGCGCTGGCGCTTCCGGTGCACTCGACTCGATTGGGGCTTCGTCAACTGGGGCTGCAGCTTTTTTAACTGGAGCTTTCTTCGCAGGTGCCGGCGCTTTTGCTGCGGCTTCCTTTAATTCCGGAAACTTGTCGTGTAGACGACGGATTACGGGAGCTTCGACAGTCGACGATGCCGACTTGACGTACTCACCAACTTCTTCAAGCTTTGAAATGATGTCTTTGCTTTCGACGCCTAGCGCCTTTGCAAGCTCATACACTCGGACCTTGGACACGATTCTCCAGTCTGGTCCGAGGTCTATTTAATAGATCCGAACCGTCTCTTGTTTTTGCGCGCTCATTTCTGAGCACTCTGCTTCTTGGTGCACATTAGATGAGCACATTGCCTGTTGGCGTTCATAACTAGAACGCAAGCCTGGCGTTGAACATAAACACTCCCGTTTTCAGCGGTAGTTAACGGATACTTTTAGCGAGACAGGTTTTCGCCTGAAAACTCTGAATTTCGACCTAGAAGGCCTTAGTCCAAAGCGACTCGCTGCCTTCAGTCTAGCCCAACTTAAGAAAGCCCAATATTCACGCGGTTTCGGCCAAGGCTGGGCCAGATTAGTGAGCTAACTCTCGGTTGCCATATCTGATTTGATGTCGATTTTTGCCCCAGTTAAACGAGCTGCCAATCTCGCATTCTGACCTTCCCGACCGATTGCAAGACTTAACTGAAAATCCGGAACAACCACTCTGACAATGCGGTTTTCTTCATCCAGCAAGGTTGAACTGATCACTTTTGCCGGCGAAAGTGCATGCTTTACGTAAACGGCCAAGTCGTCACTGTAATCAACAATGTCGATCTTTTCGCCACCAAGTTCGCTCATTACTGCGCGCACACGTCCACCGAGTGGACCAATGCAGGCGCCTTTCGGATTAACGCTTGGTGTTTTTGTCGATACGGCAATCTTGGTGCGATGTCCGGCTTCACGGGCAAGACCTTCGATTACTACGGTGCCGTCTGCAATTTCTGGAACTTCAAATTTGAATAACTCTTCAACTAACTTCGGATGAGATCTAGAGAGCGTAATTACTGGACCCTTAGGCCCCATTTTCACGGCAACTACATAACATCTGATTCGCGTGCCGTGCGAATAATCTTCACCGGGCACGCTTTCCTCTGGCGGCAAGACGCCTTCAACTTTTCCTAAGTTAACGAAAATCAACTGTCGATCACTGCCTTGCTGGATAACTCCAGAAACAATGTCGCCTTCCTTTGCTTGAAATTCAGCAACGGTTGCATCGTCATCGGCTGCTTTAAGTCTTTGCGTGATTACACCTCGAGCTAAGGAGGCTGCAACTCGACCAAATCCCTCTGGGGTTGCTTCAAACTCACCAATCTTTTCGCCTTCGTCGTTCAGTTCGTCAGCGATGACAAGTACGTGTCCGGTAACCCGATCAAGAACTACACGAGCACTCTCGTGCGCGCCTGGTGAATGCAAGTAGGCAACCAGCAATGCTTGCTCAATCGATTCAACGACGTAATCCAGAGATAGCCCACGCTCACGCGTTAAACCCTTTAGGGCGGAAACATCAATGTCCATGTTGTGCCCTCTTACTCTGACTCGTCGACATCAGATAATTCTTCGGCTTCTAAATCTTCTTTAGGCATCTTCTTGAACTCAATTTCAATGTGAGCGCGTGAAATTTCTGCGATGCTCAATGTCTTAAGTTTTCCCTTAATGTCGAGCGTGACATTTGGATCAGTGAAGTCAACAATTCTTCCCACGGCATTAATGGCATCTCCGGCAACATTAACCAAACGTCCAACATTTCTAGCCCAGTGAACTGGTTTGGTTAGTGGCTTAGTGACACCGCGGGTGCCTACTTCCAAAACATATGGCTCATCACCCATGGCATCGGAGTTATCAAGAAATTCTGAAATAGCGCGTGACACTGCCGCAACCTCATCGAGATTGACACCACTGTCACCATCAATAGTCACATCTAGAATTTTCTGGCCACCAGATCGTGTGATCTCAATGTCATCTAGGTCAAAGGAAAAGGTACTCACCACAGGCTCAAGCAACAAAGTAAGTTCAGAAACTGGAATCATTGACTTGCCTTTTCAATTTGGTAGAGCAGTTATGTTCGTATCTTACTCTGCCAAAACCGATTTTGATAGGACCGAGAAATAACCAAAACTTTAAATCGTCGCAAACAGTCGGACAATTAATGCCACGAGCATAGTTAAGAAGATTAAGCGGACAAATGAACTACCTCGATCAAGTGCAGTTCGCGCACCCAAGTAGCCGCCGATTAAATTAGCTGGGGCCATTAAGGCAGCAACTAGCCAAATCATGTGCCCACCCGGAATAAAAATGATTAAAGCGGCAAAATTTGTCGCAACATTTACGAACTTAGCGATAGCTGAAGCTCCCAGGAAGCTAGTACCTACAAAGCTGACCAAGGAAAACAATAAAAACATTCCTGTGCCCGGACCAATCAAGCCATCATAAAAACCAATGACCAAACCTATGGCAGGTACCAGAGCCGGCGACACATCTCTGATGGATTCAAGCTTTCCAAAGTCAGGGCGCAAAATTGTGAAGGATCCAACCGCGATCAAAATCACCAAAATAATGGGTTCGAAAATTTCGCGCGAAACTTTAGTTGCAAGTAGTGCTCCGAAAAGTGACCCAACAAAAGCTGCGCTCATCATTGGGATTAACTGTTTTGCATTGACTTGGATCTTTTTGCGATAAGT